>JAFZUH010000183.1 GCA_017618435.1 Bacteroidales bacterium
ATAAGAAATCTCCCCCCCCCGTTTCATTGTCTTCATATTGAGCATATTACAGGTTTACTTGCTATTTAAGAATTTTTCAAGTTCCACTTGGGCATTCACAAGAGTCAATACAGCCTGTACATAATTTGATTGTGCGGAAATAAGATCATTGCTTGCATTGGTTAACTCCAACGTTGAAACGGTCCCCCATTGGTATTTATTGGTTGTACTTGCAAAAACTCTTTGGGTAACGTCCAAATTGTCTTTTTCATTCAAATATGTTTCGTATGCATTAGAAAGATTGTAACGCAATTGCTGATATTGTATGTTCAGATTGTCGGTTGTTTCTTCAAAAGTATTTTGAGCCTCCATATAAGCAATTTTCTTTTCTTCTATTGCCGCGCCTTTTTTACCGCTTGAAAACAAAGGCACACTCATTGATACCCCTACAGTATGAGGCGGGGACATAGAAAAACCTCCATCGCCAATATCTTTACGATAGTTGTATTGATAAAAGGCACTAATAGTCGGCGTATATGCCATTGAAGCAAGCACCACTTGTTTTTTTGCCAAATCCACATTCTTTTGCAAAAGTTGATAATTATGATTACGGGCAATAACAAAATTTTCGTCCAACAAAGTTTGCACTTTTTCTGCCGCCAATATATCATCTATGGTTTCCGTCAGCACCAATTCTGTTTCTGCAGGCACCGCCAACAATACACGCATGGAATTGAGAGCCAACTCACGATTGCGTTTTTGCATATTTATATTATTGTTAAGCGTATTTACTCTCACCTTTATTTGATCGGCAGATGTCTGTTCTGCCGCTCCGGCATTAACAGCATTTTGTGTAATCTCGGCAAGCGATTGTATATTCTGCAAACTACTGTCCAATAATTGTATAATTTCATCTTCAATCAAAACAGCCAAATAAGTGGTTTTTACATTTGCTCGCAAATTGCTCTCCGATTGGCTACGGGTAATATCCTGCATTTCGATAGCCAAATTGGAAAGCAAGGCAGCCACTATCAACTGACCATTGAGTGCTATACTTGCTTGTGTACCTATATTAATATACGGCAACATTTTTCTGGACATTACGCCAAAATTAATCTCGTATCCGCACATATTGGTATAACCTGCCGAACCTTCCACTTGTGGCAACATTGATGCTATACTTTGCCAACGGGCTGCTTCTGCCTTTTTGATTTCCAAATTGGCATTCTCCATCGTTTTATTGTGTTCTATCGCATATTGTTCTGCGTCTTTTACACTAAGAGACAATTGAGAATTTTGCCCATAAAGATTTGAAAACAAAACTGTTATTAATATTACAAGGGTTTTTGCTATATATTTCATATTTATTTTATTTACAATTTCTTACTAATTTGATTTTCTATATTTTTTATCATCGTTGTTTTTTCTTTTGCCAAAATATTGTCCAAAAATCTTACACCTTTTTCTGAACAAATGCCACGAAAAAAAGCCATTATACCTGTATGTAAAATATCCGAACCGCTATATTTCCTAATAATATTATCCATACTTTTTCGCTCATTTTCAATAATATCAATAAACAATGAAGCATTTATATCTGCTCTGAAAAGACCTCTTTCTACGCCTATTTCTATGTAGCGTTCCAACAATTTATGCAAACGGGCATTACAATCCAATATAATTTCGGCATAAATATCAGGATATAACTTTTTAATATCTGCAATAAATTTATTATACTTGGACAAACCTATCAAATAATGGTTGGTATTTTTAATGGGAAGTATCATTTTGATAAAATCAATATCAGAAATATCTTTGCTATAAGCGTCAAAACCATCATATTGAATAAGGCTCATTATATAGTTTGCACAATCCCGAATCAGATTGTCTTTGTTGCCAAATATTTCATACAAAGTGCGTTTGGACACTCTCAATTCCTTTGACAACTCATCTGTTGTAAACCGAGCTCCATCATATAAATAGTTGGCAACTATTTTTTCTATCAAAAACTTCTTTTCAACCATATTTTACAAAACCAAGAAAACTATATTTTTTTTTTTAGTTTTCTTTTAAGGTGAATTTATAAACGCAAATCTTATTCTATTTATTATAATAAAAACAAAAAAACATGAAATATTTTTACAATCTATTGATTTTCTTTATGAAAAAAAATTATTTTACAATAAGACAGGAATCTTTGAGATTATGATAATCTATATGCAAACTATCGCATTGTTGCACCAATTGCTGTTTGCGATATTCATACAGGTTGCCGCCAAGCAACAATTTGTCAAAAGAAATCATTTGTTTTATTTGAGCCAAATTGTAGAAATGACTATTATCCGCAATTATCAGAAAATCAACAAAAATATGTTGCTCGGTCGGATAAATTTTTTCTTTTAACTGTAAATAGGTTTTATGATTTATAGTAATTGGATTTTGTCCGATTTTACAATATAAACTATTGATTCTATGATAAATTCTATTGTTTTCTGCAGCAAAATCCATTGCAGATAAAGCCAAAGTATCAAAAAGATATGTATGGCAGGATTTT
Organism: Bacteroidales bacterium; assembly: GCA_017618435.1. Classification (GTDB taxonomy): domain Bacteria; phylum Bacteroidota; class Bacteroidia; order Bacteroidales; family WCHB1-69; genus UBA1205. Next base: position 2,534 of record JAFZUH010000183.1, read on the forward strand.
TTGTTAAAACTATCAATTATCGGGGTGGAATGTGTGCTGTAAACAATTGTTTCATTTGTATCTTTGATTTGCAGTTGTGTTTTTATTTCCAAAGAAAGAAAAACAATGCAAACTATTGCCGCAAGGAAAATACAATCTTTGCGTTTGTACAACCAAATTGCAGCAAAACAAATGACAAACAGATAGATTAAAATTGTTTCCACCAAAGAAAAACCAATACCTTGAGTTGTTGAAAACGGCAAATCCTCAATAAATTCAATAGCCGAGTTCATAAAACGAATCAAATAAGTAAGACTTAGAGACAAACATTTATACACCAAAGGCCAAAAAGAAAAAACCAAGACCGCAATTCCCAAACATACAACAACAAAAGCCAAACCTATAACAATTATATTTGTAAAAATAAAATAATTGGGAAACTGATGAAAATAATACATCGCAATTGGAGCCGTAAACAATTGGGCAGTAACACTCACCGTTATCAAATTCCAAATATAATCACCTATTTTTGTCCTGCAAACATATAATTGATACAAAGGTCGTTGCAACCAAACAATTCCAAAAACGGCAGCATAAGACAATTGAAAACCCACTTCAAAAACCAATAAAGGATTGAATATCAATAAAAACAGCATTGAAGCAAATAAACTATTATAGGTATTTGTACGCTGTTGCAACATTCCTCCAAAAGAAATAAAAGAAAACATGGTTGCCGCACGCAAAACAGATGGAGAAAGACCTGTTATACAAGCATAAAACCATATCGTAAACAAAAGAATGCAGGCTTTGAGTATTTTCTGCCAACGTTTTTTATCTAAAAATTTCAGAAAAAAATTGACAATCATAAAAATAATACCGACATGCATACCCGAAACACAAAGAATATGGCTCGCCCCCGCCGAAGAATAACTTTTTTGCAAATCAGGGTCCAATTTGTCATCATAACCCAACAAAATAGCCGCGATAACCCCATATTCACGCATATCCATATTGACCTCCTCAAAGATTTTCAAAAATTTGCCTCTAATATGAATAGCCGTAGCCATTATTGGATTACCTTGTTTGACAACAAGTTTTGTCCATTGGTTTTCAGTACAATATGATTGTAAATAGATATTTTTGACACGTAAGTATCGGGCATAATCAAACGCATAGGGATTTTTAGTCGCTTCTATTCTATTCAATCTACTATTTATCAATATTTTATCACCATATTCAATTTGTTGGGACAAACTATCTATGGCCAAATAAACTATTGCTTTGTAATGACAGGACTGCCATGAAGAATCTTTATAAATAGAATGAATTGATGTGGTTAATTTTATACTTTTCGGTTTTTGAGTTGGGGGCTCTTCTACCGTTGCAACAAACACTTGTTTTGCTTCATTATCAAAATCTGCCGGAATAGAATAATATTGTATAAATGTTTGGGTATAAACAAAACCTGTTAAAGCGATATTTATCAATATCAATATTGCCCCAATATGCCATAATATGGCATAGCGATGGGCAAACAGCAACACTAAAAGAGAAGATAATATTATAATTATCAATATAATATAAACAGGAAAAACTATGCCGGGAAAAGAAAATTTTAAAATAATGCCACAAATAAAGGCAACTAAAATCCTTACCAATGGATATTTAGACCACGTAAACATCTATTATTGTTTTTTTACCTTTTTGAGTGTCAGAAGGTTCATACTGTTATTTTCCATTCCTTCAATATTGTTCTGTACAAACCGCAACACTCTATCGTAATACAAAACCACCACAGGAGCGTCTTCCATCACCAAACTGTCTATCTGTCTATAATATTGTTCTCTCAAATCCTTATCCCCCGTAGATTGCGATTTTTGATAAAGAACATCTACTTTTTTGTTTTTATAGTGTGTATAATTGGGTCCATTGGGGGTAAAATTTTCAGAATAAAACAAAGCCAAATAGTTTTCTGCATCAGGATAATCTGCAATCCAAGACCCTCTAAAAAAGGGTATCTCCGATTTGGAAATAAATTGCCGCAAAATAGCGGGTTGCATTTTAGAGATTTCCACTTTTATGCCAATTTGTTCCAATTCATGAGCAATATATAGTGTAATATCCATATAATTTTCTGTTACACATAATTTTATCGGAGGCAAATTTTTTCCATCAGGAAAACCTGCTTTTTTCAACAAATCTCTTGCTTTTTGCGGATTGTAATCATAACCATAATTTGCCGAATTGTCAAAAGGAGGCATTCCGTATGGAATCATACCTTTTGTACCTGCAACACCTATATTGCTCCGCAAAAATCTCAACATTTTTTTACGGTCAAAACCATAATTTATCGCCTGACGAACTGCTTTTATTTTCAATGGATTCTGTTCATCTTTGTTGTCCATCAAAAAACCGAAATATTCTGTGTTCAAATAAGGCATTGACAACATTTTTATCCGTTTTTGATAAGCAACATTCAATTGCCCGTCTTTGGATAGCAGTTCATCTTTGTATGAAGCGTCCAATCCGGAAAGAAAATCAAGATTTCCTTTCACAAATTCCATAAAAGCAGATTGTTTGTCTATAATAAACGATACGGCAACAGCATCAAGATAAGGCAATTTGTTGCCTTTTTCGTCTTTTTCAAAATAATTTTCGTTTTTCAATAGGGACAATTTCACCCCTTCCCTCCACATTTTCATAAAAAACGGACCTGTACCAACAGGATATTTACGGAAATCTTTGCCGTATTTTTCCACTACTTCAAATGGA
>JAFZUH010000184.1 GCA_017618435.1 Bacteroidales bacterium
GATTGAAATGCCGCAATTGCATATTGCTGAAAATAGGCAAAGAAATATCCATTTTCAACAGATAAACCACAAAAAACCAAAGCAGAATAAACAGCAGAATAATTCCTTCCACCTTGTGTTTTTTGAGATAAGCCCTACTATGACGGTTAAAAACGGTTAATACACAAAATTTCAACGCATAAAACAACAAACTGCAATGAATAACAGTGTTGCAAAAGGTTGCGGAAAAAGTTGTTTGCGAAAATCCGTAAAAATAAACAATAACTCCCATTGCAAACAGGGAAACAAACATGTTTATCCAACGGAAACAAGTGTGAATGGGAGAAATATAATCCCAAATCAGCAATTTAATCTTTTCCCTTATTCTGTAAAAAAACGACATCGTTATTTTTTTCTATTACTCTTGTAGCAGAAAAATCAATTGTTTATTTCCACAAATTTTTCAATATCACGATTTTTTCCGAACAACACCAACGTGTCTTTTTCCTGAATAATGGTTTTGGTGTCAGGTACACCGATAACGTGCTGTTCATGAACATCTTTTCCGCTTTTTTGTTCTGTAAAATCGCGTTTTATGGTAATCAGACTCAATTTGTATTTGTCGCGGAGGTCTATTTTCCCCAATGTAAGCCCACATATCAATTTGGGTGCAAGTACTTCCATAACACAATAGTCATCAGACAAATCAAGATAGGAAATCATGTTTGGATTCAATAATCTTCTTGCCAAAGTTTTGCCGGCTTCATCTTCGGGCGAAAGTATTTCCGTAATACCCATTTTTTCAAGTATCATACGTTGATTGTGTCCCAACGCCCGACAAACTATCCGTTTGATACCCAAATCCATCAAAACAGCGGCACAGAGCAAACGCTGTTCAAAATTGGAACCGATGGCAATGATTACCACATCAAAAATAAGAATATCCTGCGACAGCAAGGCCCTTTTGTCTGTCGCATCTAATGTTACGGCATACGAAACTTCATCGCTTATTTGGTCTATCCGTTCATAATTGGTGTCTATTACCATCACCTCCGCTCCCTTGCGGGACAAACTTAAGGCTATTGCCCGACCAAAATTGCCTATACCTATTACTGCAAATTTTTCTGCACTCATCTCTTTATTTTTCAAACCTGCAAATGTACGTATTTTTTCCACATGCAAATTAAAAAAAATGAATTTTGTCTCCAATATAGATTCAACAAACAAAGTTTTGTGTTACCTTTGCACAATAAGTTTTTGAAAAAACAATGATTAAATCGTTAATAAATACTCTTGAACGACAACATATTTTAGATAAATCAGAATTTGTTGAACTGATAAAAAATTTTGAAAATCAAGAAATTAGTGATTATCTGTTTGAAAAAGCCGTTGCCATACGCCAAAAACATTACGGCAATGCCGTTTATGTACGCGGATTGATAGAAATAAGCAACCATTGCCGCAACAATTGTTATTATTGCGGATTGCGGGCGGAAAATAAAAAAATTGAACGTTACCGCCTTGACAAAGAAACTATTCTTGCTTGTTGCGAAGAGGGTTACAACTTGGGATTCAGAACTTTTGTGCTTCAAGGTGGCGAAGACAGGTTTTATACCGAAACAATGTTGATAGACATTGTCTCTTCCATTCGCAAGGCTTATCCCGATTGTGCTATAACTTTGTCTTTGGGAGAAATGTCATACGAAACGTATCTTGCTTTGTATCAGGCCGGAGCAAACAGATACTTGTTGCGGCACGAAACAGCCAATGCCGACCATTATGCCCTTTTGCATCCGGTTCAACTGTCTGAAAAAAACAGAAAACAATGTTTGGAAAACCTGAAAAAAATTGGTTATCAAGTCGGGACAGGCTTTATGGTTGGTTCTCCTTTTCAAACGTTTGAACATTTGGCCGAAGACCTTCTGTATATTGCCCGACTGCAACCGCAAATGGTGGGGATAGGTCCTTTTATTCCCCATCATCAAACGCCTTTTGCCGATAAAGAAAAAGGAAGTGTACAATTGACATTGTTTTTGTTGTCAATACTCCGATTGATGTTGCCGACCGTACTGTTGCCCTCAACGACAGCCTTGGGTACACTGGACCCTCAAGGAAGAGAAAAAGGCATTTTGGCAGGAGCAAATGTAGTAATGCCCAATCTGTCGCCTGTGGCTGTCAGAAAAAAATATGAAATCTACGACAACAAAATCTGCACAGGCGAAGAAGCCGCCGAATGTAAATTCTGTCTGCATAGAAGAATGGAATCTATTGGATACCAAATAGTTGTTGATAGGGGAGATGCGAAAACAAAATAACTTGCTCCCGTTTTTGTTTGTTTTCACAAACTAAACAGCAAAAATTTTCACTGTCAATTCTTTAAGTAATGTTATTTCATCTTCCTGACAGCCGTTGGCACCCTTGCCCAACAAATCATATTGCCTTATATAATGCAGAATATGTATGATTTTTGGCAATGGATAGGTATGTATCGCCATTTTATAAGCACTATAGTCTGTCCAAAACACCCCTAATCTTTTTAAAATTTCATTTTGTTCATTTTCGCCTGCCGACAATCTTTCCGGAGTGAAATAATATTGCAAAAGCCGATAAAACACATTGAAAACATTGATAAAAGAAGTTGTTTTAATCAATTTTCCGGGATTGTTTTCAAAATAATCTATAATGGCAAAGGCTTTGTTGCCGTCTTTCATCAAAATGGATTTTGTCAATTCAAAAATATTATATTCTCTGCTGATACCGATATATTTTTCTATCATTTTGGTATCTATGGTTTTGCCGTCAGCAGCAACCGTTATCAGTTTGTCCAATTCGTTGTTGATACGCGACAAGTCATTGCCGACATGTGCGATTAGCAAATCTATTTCACGATTTCCGATATTCAATTTTTTTTCTTTTGCCAAAGCAAGCACATGGGGAGCGAGTTTGTTGTCATAGATTCTTTCAGAGCGGAATACCAATCCTTTTTTTACTATCTCTTTATAAACGGCCAATTTGCCGTTTAGTTTTTCCCCATCTGTAAAAGAAAGCACCAAAATTGTTTGTTGTTGGGGATTTTGGGCATAGGGGAGCAGTTCTTCTATTTTTTTGTTCAATCCTTGTGCTTCACGAACAATGATTAAACGTTTTGAACCCATCATGGGGAACTGCTTGGAAGCATCAATAATCTGATTGACCGTTGTGTCTTTGCCATAAAACAACTGAAAATCAAAATCTTTTTCTTCTTCTGTTTCAAAAAACGTATCTTGTATGGCTTTTGTCAGTTTTTCCACATAAAAAGGTTCGTCACCTTCCAACAAAACAATAGGGGCGTATTGTTTTTCTTTTATTCTTTGGGATAGATTAGCGAAATCAACTACCATTGTTCAAGCAATTTTTCAATTAAATCCAATGTGGAGTCCTTTACCGGAGACAAAGGCAAACGTACCTGATTGTCTATCAAACCCTGTTTGAACAAAAAAGCCTTTATTCCGGAAGGATTTCCATCCATAAAACAGGCGTTTGTTATGTCCAGCAAGCGATAATGTATTTGTCTTGCTTTATTGAAATCTCCTCTGCCTGCTGCATTTACCATTTCAACAACGGCTGTCGGGAATGCATTGGCAACCACAGAAATAACACCTTGTACACCGCAAGCCATCAAGGCCAACGTTAAAGCATCATCGCCGGAGATAACCGAAAAACCTTCAGGACATTGATGCAGAATATGCATAATCTGTCCCATATTGCCCGAAGCCTCTTTTATACCAATAACATTGGGCAAATGATTGGCCATATACAATGTTGTTTCGGCTTCTATGTTTACACCTGTTCGGGAAGGCACATTATAAAGAATGACAGGACGTGGACTTTGGCTTGAAATAGATTCATAATGTCCTATCAAACCTCTTTGCTGCGGTCGGTTGTAATAGGGTGTTACCGACAAAATGGCTGCAATTTGTGAAAAATCAAACAAATGAAACTGTTCTTTTACTTCAATAGGATTGTTGCAACCGATACCCACGACAATAGGTACCCGTTTGTTGTTTTGTTCCACAATGGTTTCCAAAACCTGTTTGCGTTCTGCAAACGACAGCGTAGGGGTTTCGGCTGTTGTGCCTAAAGCGACCAAATAATCGACACCACCTTTTATAACAGTGTCCACTACGTTGGCAAGACTTTCAAAATCTATGCTTCCATCTGCTTTGAATGGAGTAACCAAAGCAACACCCGTACCCGATAAAATACTTTTCATTTATATGATTTTTTCTAATTACAAAAATACAACATTTTTTAACACAAAACAAAAAATAATTTATAGGCGAAATTTATAAATTTTCATTTCTCAACTAAAAAGTTGTATCTTTGCAAAAAATAAGGTATGTGATTCATACCTTATATTTAATATTGTATAAAATGATTAAAAAGTAAAAAATATACTGCCTATGATGAAATAAAAAATAAGGTAAAAACATAATATATAGCGTTTTAGCTTACATTCTTGGGTCTTGAAAAGCCGGACACTTTGAAAGACAAATTTGTAAACCAAGGTACGAGCCGAAATGCTCATGCGAAAAGCGTGGGCTTTGTTCTCATAGATTTGGTTTACAAAGGTAGTCCGGTAAATCCTCAAGACCCAAATTGAAGCGAAAATAGCACCACGCTATTTTTATGTGCCACAATAAAGAATCAAAATCCGGTGCTAAAACATACGGAGAAAGCCGAAAATCCGGTAAAGAGTAGGCACTATTTTAAAAATTTTTTAATTTATATGAAAAACATAGTATTTTTGGCTGTAATATCAGCCTTAATGATGGTGGCAGTGCCCACACAAGCACAAACCAGAAAAGACAAAAAAGCCGCAGCAAAACAAGCATGGCAACAACAAAACCAACAACAACAGGAAGAAGCCAAATTGTTGCACGAACTGAAAATGGACAGCCTTCGCAATGCCCAAAAGGTAGCCGCAGACAAAGCCGCCAAAGAAGAGGCTGACCGTCGCCAACAAGAAGCGGAAGCCAAGGCTAAACAGAAAAAAGCAGAAGCAGAAGCCGCTTTGCAAGAAAAAGAATTTAACGAACCTTGCATGGAATTTGAAAGTACGGCCAATTTGATTCGTGCTCGCGGTATCGGTGAAGATTTTGAACAACAAATGTCGGTAGAGGCTGCACGTTCGGCTGCCATTGAAGAATTGGGGTCTCAAATATCAACACAAATACAAGCCCTAATGATGAACTACAGAAAATCTATCCGTCAAAACTTGAAAAAAGAATCCTTAAGACGTATTGAAGGTTTGACTATGACCGCTGTGGACCAAAATACAGGTTATCGCATTGCGTGCAGAAAAACAATGACATACGAACAAAACGGCGAAAGAATTTTCAAAACTTATATGGTTGTCGAATTGGGTGAAGATATGCTGTTGAAACCTATTTATGACAGCATTCAAAAAGATGATGAGTTGAAAATAGACCAAGATTATAAAGCCTTCAAAAAAGAATTTGACGAACATTTCAAAAACAAATCTGCAGAGTCTCTTCAGGAGATTATCAATCAATAATTACGCTAATATAAAGTTATATTTACATTGGCGGAATGGAACAAATTCCGCCAATTATACTGATAATATCATATATAATGAAAAAAATATTTATCATTCTTTTCTCTGTACTTTCACTGACGGCTTTTGGACAAAAGAAAAAGATTGCTTTGATAGAACCGCGAGTGGGAACAGGTTCTACTGCTGTTTCGACAATGGAAAAAGCCATGATACGTGGAGAATTGCGTAATGCTATAGTTCAATTTGACAGTTACGATGCCATTACAAGAACCGATTTGGACCAAATGATGAAAGAGTTTGGTAGTGGTATGGTAAACGAATCCCAAAGAAAAAAATTGGGAGAAATGACAGGTGCCCAATATGTTCTCGTAGCCGAAGCCGCTATTTTAGATGAAGGACACCTAATTATTACAGCTAAAATTATCGATGTGGAAACAGCACGCTTGTCAAATACCGCTTACGAAATGATGGGAACAGGATCTAACGAACTAAAAGAAGGTTGCCGAAAATTAGCCGCCACATTATTGAAGGTTACTTCCAATACCTCTGTCAAACCGTCTTCTGAACAAAAATCTGCCAATATTTCAAGCAATAACAATGCAGGTCGTGATTGTTTCACTGAAACTTCTTTTGGTATGAATATGAAAATGATATGGGTGGAAGGCGGTGAGTTTATGATGGGTTGCACCTCCGAACAAAGCGATTGTGAAGATGATGAAAAAAAAGTTCGCCGTGTAAAAGTGGACGGATTTTATATCGGTATGCTGGAGGTAACCCAAGCCCAATGGAAAGCCGTAATGGGTACCAATCCAAGTTATTTTAAAGGAGATAATCTTCCTATAGAACAAGTTTCTTGGGAAGAAGCCATGGAATTTTGCCGCAAGTTAAGTACCCAAACGGGCAAAACCTATACTTTACCTACCGAGGCACAATGGGAATATGCTGCGAGGGGTGGCAAGAAAAATGACGGAACAAAATATGAAGTATTTGCGTGGTTGCGAACGAATATGGCTGCGAGAGGTGGCAAGAAAAATGACGGGACAAAATATGCAGGCAGCAATTTAATAGATGCTGTAGCATGGTATTCTGACAATAGCGGTAGCAGTACACACCCTTGCGGTAGCAAGAGAGCCAATGCCTTGGGCATATATGATATGAGCGGA
>JAFZUH010000185.1 GCA_017618435.1 Bacteroidales bacterium
ATAAATAATAGTTTTAATAATTTGGTGTTAAATTACTTGTGTTTACATTTGTAAATTTTGTAATTTTGAGTTTTGATAAAAAATTAAGTTGTATCTTTGCAAAGTGTAAATTTTATTTTTGCAGAGATGAAGGACAGGTTAAAAAAAATTATCGCGGAGATGGGAATAAATCAGGGTGATTTTGCCAAGCAAATTGGTATCTCCTCCTCCCTATTGAGTTTTATTTTGAATGGGCAAAGAAATATTAATGATAATGTGTTATCGGCTATCTTGTTAGGTTGTCCGAATCTAAATCCCAAGTGGTTGATGGAGGGCGAAGGTGAAATGTTTTTAACCCCATTGCTTTCTGAAGATTATGACGACAAACAGTTGCAGTTGTTTGAAGAAAAAGAGGAAGAACAACCCATGGAAACAACTCCAAATGTTGAACCGAGATATGTCATACCAGAATCAAATATTCCGAAGCAAGATCCAGTTTCAACTTCAGAATCGCATTCTCAGGGGCATAAAAAAATAAAAAAGATAGTGTTTTTCTATGAGGATAAGACATTTGCAGAATATTATCCCGAATAAAAAAATATTGAAAAAAATATACTTTTTTCTTTCATTTGAATAAAAATAAATGCTATCTTTGCACCTGAAAAATTAATATAATTGTATATGGAAGCAAAAAAATCAAAAAAAGCGGATTTGGAATGGCGTAAACCTTTATTTCTTGAAATAGGTTTATTGGTAGCCTTAGTAGTTGTATTACTTGCTTTTGAATATATTGGCACTCGTGAAAAGGTAGAAGTATTTTCTGCTGGTATTGTTGCTACAATTGAAGAGGAACAAATTATTCAAACCGAACAACAAAAGGACTTGTTGCCCCCTCCACCTCCAGAAAAAAGTCAAACATTGTTGGAAATTGTTGATGACGACATCGCTGTAGAAGATATTATCATAGATTCTGAAGCCGACGAAAATATGCAGGTTGAGGAACGTGAATATGTAGAAGTTTCTGATACAAAAGAGGCTGAACCGGAAGAAGAAGAAGTTTTCGTTATTGTTGAGGAAGAATCTTCATTCCCTGGTGGAGAAGAAGCATTGTACAAATATCTTCGCGATAACCTGACATATCCGTCAAGAGCAAGAGAAGCAGGTATTGAAGGAACCGTTCGTTTGACTTTCGTTGTTGAAAAAAATGGTAGCATTTCAAATGTTAGAGTAAAACGTTCCGTTGCAACAGCGTTAGACGAAGAAGCCGTAAGAGTTGTTAAGGCTATGCCCAAATGGAACCCCGGCAAACAAAGAGGTAAGGCTGTTCGTAGTCAATTTGAATTACCTATTATATTTAAATTGAATTAAAAAACAAGATAAACAAAAATAAAAAAAAGGCTGTTATCTATAATAGCCTTTTTTTATATACAGATTATAATAAGAATGAACGAATTGAATGCGTTGATAGCACAAACTATCCAAAGTATAGATTGGAGGAAAAAACCGGAAAATCTATATCAACCTATAGAATATATTTTGTCCCAAGGCGGAAAACGTATTCGCCCACATTTATGTTTGATGGCTTGTCGTATGTTTGGCGGCGATGTTCAAAAGGCTATTGTGCCTGCGGTAGCTTTTGAAATGTTGCATAATTTCACGTTAATTCATGATGACATTATGGACAAAGCCGATTTAAGACGGGGTAAGGAGACTGTCTATAAAAAATGGAATACCGATATTGCAATATTGTCAGGAGATACACTGTTTGCAAAGGCGTTTGAATATATGCTTTCATATCAAGGTGAGGGGAAATACGATTTGTTGAATTTATTGACCAAAACTTCTGTAGAAATATGTGAAGGACAACAATATGACCTTGATTTTGAACAAATGGAAAATGTGTCTGTCCAACAATATTTGGAAATGATACGCTTGAAAACATCTGTGATGTTGGCGGCTTGTTTGCAGGCAGGAGCGATTGTGGCAAACGCCAATAAAACCCACCAAGAAATTATTTACCAATTTGGAATAAAAATCGGATTGGCGTTTCAAATTCAAGATGACTTTTTAGATGTGTATGCCGATGTGGAAAAATTTGGCAAACAAGTCGGCGGAGATATTGCTGAAAACAAAAAAACATATATGCTTTTACAATTAATTAATGTAATAGATAATCAAGATAAGCAAAACCTTGACTATTATATGACTCAGAATTTGGAAAAACAAGATAAATATCAAAAAGTAAAAGCATTATACGACAAATATAAAATTGGTGATATGGCAAAACAAATCATCAATACGTATTTTGAGGAAGCAATGGATTTGTTGAAACAAATAAATATTGCAGATGAAAACAAAAAAGAATTATTTGATTTTGCCAACAAATTGATGAATAGAGACTACTGATTATATTTATGGTCAATCGAGATATTTATAAAGGACGCCAGTTTATTATTTTATTCTTTTTTGGTATTGTTGCCATCATTTATGTTATTCGTTTGTTCTTTTTACAAGTAATTGACGATAAATGGAAAAGTGCTGCGGAGAACAATGCTATTCGCAGAATTGTAAATGCTGCTCCAAGAGGGGTTATATACGATAGAAATGGAGCAATATTGGTGGATAATGAAATGTCTTATGATCTAATGGTAGTTCCCTTTAATGTCAAAGATTTGGATACCATTGAATTAAGTTTTATTTTAGGTATAGACACTGCTGATTTGATGGCTCGGCTGAGGAAAGCCAAAGCCTATTCATCATACGTTCCTTCTGTGTTGGTAAAACAACTCACTCCGCAAATGAATGCCTATATATTGGAGCGTTCGCATAAATATAAGGGTTTTTATGTTTATCCTCGTACGGTAAGAAAATATCATACCAGCGGGGCAGCCCATTCTTTGGGATATATCGCCGAAGTGAATTATAATGATATGGAAAAAGACAACTACTATGCTTTGGGAGATTATATCGGCAAAAGTGGAATAGAACGTTATTATGAAACGGACTTGCGAGGTACCAAAGGAGTTAGATATGTGTTAGTGGATAATTTCAGGCGAGATAAAGGAAGTTATAAAAACGGTGAATTGGATATAGATGCTGTTCCAGGTAAAAGTTTATGGTGCTCCATCGACAAAGAATTGCAAGAATATGGAGAAAAACTTATGAAAGGCAAGCGAGGAAGTATTGTTGCCATAGAACCGTCAAGCGGGGAAATATTGGCCTTGGTGAGCAGTCCGTCTTATGACCCTTCTTTATTGATAGGTAGTGATAGAGGAAAAAATTATATGAAATTGCAGAATGATTCTGTCAATAAACCATTGTTTAATAGAGCCTTGATGGCACAATATCCTCCCGGTTCCACATTTAAATTGGTGAACGCTTTGGTTTTTCAACAAGCCCATATTGTCAATAATTCTACATTGTATTCATGTAGTATGGGGTATGCTTATGGCAATCGTAAACTGGGGTGTCATGGTCATGCCTCTCCGCTTGATATTATCGGTTCGGTGCAAAATTCCTGCAATGCTTGGTATTGTCGTGGTTTGGTATCCATGTTGGAAAACCGTAAATATTACAAAACTACTGAAGATGCCTATAATCATTGGTATAAAATGGTTACACAGTTAGGGTTCGGGCAAAAATTCAATAGCGATTTACCTTACGAATTAACAGGCTTTATTCCATCTGCGGAATTTTACAATAAACATTATGGTCAAGGCAGATGGAAAGCCACCACAATCAATTCCATATCTATAGGTCAAGGGGAAATAAATGCCACTCCCATACAATTGGCCAATTTGGTTTCGACTATTGCCAATAGAGGTTATTATTATCCGCCGCATATTGTCAAAGCAATAGGACATAAGGATTCGTTGAATACCAGTTTTAATCAGAAAAAGCAATCAGGTATTGAATCCAAATATTTTGAACCTGTTATTTTAGGTATGGAAAGAGCGGTAACCGGTGGCACGGCACGCAGGGCAGCCGTACCGGGATATAGAGTAGGGGCAAAAACTGGAACGGCTCAAAATCCGCCATACGCAGACCATTCTTTATTGGTGTGCTTTGCTCCGTTGGAAAATCCTAAAATTGCAATTTCTGTCATTGTTGAAAATGGTGGCTTTGGAGCAACGTGGGCTGCACCTATTGCCAGTTTGATGATGGAAAAATATCTCACCGATACGATTACCCGTCCTGATTTGGAAGCCTCTATTGCCAATCGTTCAATTTATTATGTAAAATAGTATGAAATCCAGATTTGACAAACGGTTGATAGTTTATTATCTTATATTGGTTTTTATAGGATTTTTGAGCGTTTTGTCCACATCGTACAAACAAGGGCATTTTTCATTCCAAACAAGTTATGGCTATCAGTTGATATGGATTGCCACTTCTATCATATTGGCTATTGTTATTTGTGTATTTAACAATAGGTTTTTCTGGCATGCGGCTCCGTGGCTCTATACGTTTTTTACAATAATGTTGGTTGTTGTTGTACTTTTTGGTACAGAACGTTCGGGGGCAAAATCGTGGTTGGGAATCGGAAATTTTGGCATACAACCTGCAGAATTTGCCAAATATGCTACATGTTTGTTTTTGGCACGCCGTTTGTCGGATATGCATTGCGATTTAAGCAAAAAGAAATCTCTCATTCCTATTCTTGTTATTATAGGTATTCCTATTGGTTTGATATTGTTACAAAACGATACAGGTTCGGCTTTGCCTTTGTTGTTTTTGGTATTTGCCTTGTTTAGAGAAGGATTAACTCCATGGATACTTATTATTGCGGTTTGTGCCGTTGTATTGTTTGTGTTACTGGTCTATTTACCCCAATGGATTGTATTTGCTTTGGTTGTGCTTTTGTTTGCTTGGATGATGTTCCGATTGAGAAAACGCAAAAAATATCATTTGGGACTTATTATTGTTTTCATAATTGTTACCACTTATATTTTTACAGTAGATTTGGTTTATAATCAAGTATTAAAACCACACCAAAAACAACGAATTGAATTGTTGTTCGGAAAAATAAATGACACAAAAGGTATCGGTTATAATGTCAATCAAGCCAAAATAGCCATTGGTTCAGGCGGATTCTTTGGAAAGGGTTTTGGCAATGGTACACAAACAAAATTAAATTTTGTTCCGGAACAGGTTACTGACTTTATTTTCTGCACAATAGGGGAAGAAGGCGGTTTTGTCGGCACAACGTTTGTCATTGTTATTTTTGTTCTGTTAATTGGGCGTATTATTAGTATTGCTGAAAAAAGTCAAAATGCTTTTGTGCGTTCGTACGGTTATTGTATTGCGAGCATCTTTTTTGCCCACGTGGCTATTAATATAGGTATGACTATTGGTTTGATGCCTGTAATCGGTATTCCTTTGCCTTTCATTAGTTATGGGGGGTCTTCCTTATGGGCTTTTACCTTAATGTTGTTTACATTTGTGATGGAATCCAGAAACGACAATTGGGATTAAAAGTTTAATAACGATTGATTCTCATTATTTCACTTAAAGGTTTTCTTATTTTTTTTCTCTGTTCGTTGTCGGTATAACCCATGCTTACTATCAATGCCAAATGTTTATAGGGTGGAATATGTAGCAGTTTTTTCACTTTTTTTTCGTTAAACCACCCCATGATACAAGTTCCCAGACCAAGTTCTTGTGCCTGAAGACAAAGATTTTCGGTGGCAATACCAATATCCATCAAAGAATAGTCTTTGCGTTTGATTAAACTTCCAATCCAAGAGGTAAAATTCGGTTTTTCTACAACAATGGCGACAATGACCGGTGCTTGTTCTACAAATTTGTTCATACCCAAACTATTGGCACATTGGGCTATTTCATTTTTCAAGTCTTTATCATCGACTACTACAAAAGTCCAACCTTGAGCATTGCATGCCGATGGGGCTAAACGAGCCGCTTCGATACATTGTTGTATTTTTTCTTTTTCAACGGGTTTGTCTAAATATGCTCTTTCGCTTTGTCTGTTTTGAATGGCTTCTGTTACAGTCATATTATTGATATTTAATTGTTAAGGTCTTTTTTCTTTTCATATTTAACATCTCTAAGCATATTGGCTTTTGCCCTTAAACTGAATTCAAATCGGCGGTAGGAACCGAACGGAATCCACGAAAATCCCATTTTCCAGCAGTGCAAATCTCTTTCTATCCCAATTTCGGAAGCGGAGAAACTTTTGGTTTGAAAATCGTAACCGGTAGAGAATGTTAGGCTCCATTTGGGAGTTAGAGCAAAATTACCACGAATATTGATGATATTTCTGAATGTATGTGTGTATTTTTGCAAGGTATCTACATAATAATGATAACGATAATACAACATATTGTCGGTCATATTGTAGGACAGATTGTACGAAAAGGCAATATTCCAATCACCAAAGGCACTTGGAGAGTTGGATTTGTCTTTCTGTTCTTCTTTGTTTTTCTTGTTTTTAAAGGTATTATTATTCAAATTGTAAGTCAAACTGAGATTCCACACCGTAGAAGAAAATCTGAATAACCTATGATTGGCTTTTAATTCGGTAACATTGCAACGATAACCGTTGGAATCGATAGAATAGGGGTCAAAATTAAAATTAAAAGAAAGCGTAAGACTTTTAAATAAAGTTGTTCTGCCCGATAAGGTCAGGTATTTCCATCTAAGGCTGTCAGCGGCAAAATCGTAACCTGATGAAAGGGTAACATTTTCCAAAAGAGTGATTTTTTTGAAAGTCCCTTCTTCTGAACGGCTTTTAACCTTCATTTCCAATCGGTTGGAGATAGAAAAATTGATGGAGGCTGATGTTTGGTTGGCCGGTACTCCATACAATGAATTGGCAAGATAAGAATATGTAATTTCTTGTCCTTGCAAACTGTTAAAATAACTATGATACATATTCTTGTTTAAATTGGGAATATACATAAAATTGACCGAAGGGGTCAGTTCATGTCTGAATGCCGACACTCTTCCTTTTTTCATGGTATATAACCCATATAAATTGACGGAAAAATTGGTAGTATAATTTAAATTATGTGTAGGATAAAAACCATAGTTTGTATCTCTATCAACAATACCAATGAGGTGTCCGTTATCATCAAGTGCTGTGCCGCCCCAAGTTTGTCTGATACCGGCAAATTGCCAAGTTTCAACAAAATTGATGGAGTTTGTCCACACCAAATGTTTGAAAATATTGACAGTGCTTTTTATTGGAATTGTATGTCTGATACCATATCGCAGGTCTTTTAATGTTTGTGTGGAGAAAAATTGAGTGGTAGAATCATAATTTTTGCTTAATTCGTTGTTTATATCAACAGTATATTGCATGGATATGTTTTCCCACCATCTCAGTTTGCCGACAACTTTTTTCCTTCTGAAAGGGTAGAACTGAGAAATATTGAAATTGATATAGGGCAATTTTAAGGTAAAACTTTTTTGCGACAGGTTTTGATTCAATTCTGCATTGACACCTAAAAAATAGCGACTTTTCCAACTTGTACTGAAACTAATTGATGATGAGGTAGATGCTTGTGTTGATTTTTGGATACTTTCAGCAACGGTGTTTTTGTTGTACGAATTGTTCATAAAATTGACAGAAGCCGAAAATCTGTTGGTAGGGTGTGCCTTAGGACTTTGTTGGTGTGTCCATTGCACCGCAAAATTGTGCGATTTTATTTCAGATGAGGTATGGATAATACCTTCTCTCATAAATTCGTACGATAAATTAAAATTGCCTGAAAACTTGTATCGTTTGGCATAATTGGAAGCCAAACCTGCACCGATACTGCCTCGTGTATAAATATTGGCGGTAATTGCAAAATCCACCACATCTTTGATTGCAAAATAATATCCTAAACCTTTGAAATAAAATCCATAACGGGCATCTTGCCCCGGTGACGGTATTAAGATTCCGTTTTTATGTTTGTTTGAAGTCGGGAAATAGCCAAAGGGCAATCCGATAGGCAATGGCACATTGGCAACTTTCACACCCAAGGCTCCCGTTACGATTTTATCGTTAGGAATAACTTTTGCCCGTTTGAAAAATGCTTCAAAATGAGGTTCCGGCAAATTGCATGTAGTATATTTGCCTTTGAGGATAAAACTGTTGTTGTTGGAATCCTTTTTAACGATATTGCCATGCAAAAAACTTTCGTCTTCTTGGGTAATGACATTTTTTATCAAACCTTTTTGACTTGTAAAATTATATGTAAGTCCTTCCGATTCAAAGGTATAACTTCCTTGTGAAAAAACTGGTGTTTCAGTCAGTTTGCCATTGGTATCGGTTCTGCCTGAGGCTGTCAGTTCATTTTTATCAAAGTCCAATGCCACTTGGTATGATTTTAAATTAATATCATTTTG
>JAFZUH010000186.1 GCA_017618435.1 Bacteroidales bacterium
GCCATACAAAAAGAATTTAAAGCACTAGGCAGAGAAGTCGAATTGAAAAAAAAAGAAAAAACAGAACTTACAAAAATAGAATCAGCATTTCTTAAGGACACTACGGAAATATACAACTTACGCTTTCAGACAGAAAAAAGCATTAAAATAAAAATAGAAGTTGACACTTGCCCGCCATTAGGATTCCATATAGAACAAAAACTACTTTTGCTGCCCTTTTCTTTTTATACGCCATGTTTTGCTTTGCCTGATTTATTTGCAGGAAAAATGCACGCCCTCTTGTATAGACACTGGAAACAACGTGTCAAAGGTAGGGATTGGTACGATTTTGAGTGGTATATACGCCATCGGGTACCTTTGCATTTTGAACACTTACAACAACGTACTTTAGATTTTAATGGAGAATGTATCAACCAAGAAACATTCATTCAAAAATTACAAGAACACATAGCAAACACTGATATTAAATTGGTAAAAAAAGATGTTCTTCCCTTTATTGTAAATCCTCAAGAATTAGATATTTGGACAACCGAATATTTTTTGCAACTAACAAAGATGATTACCTTTTCTGAATAAATCTTGCTTAATGCAATTTGGAAAATATTATTTTCATCTCTCAAATTATAGGGACATTTCGATAGGCTCAACGTCCCTACATCAAAAAACGGTTGCCATACTATGACAGCCCTACAAAAACCATTTCTTAAATGCTCCCCTCGCCACATTGGAGAGGGGTTGGGGGTGAGGTCAATAAAAGTGCGGATTAGAAATAATTCCATAATTGAAAGGACACATTAAATGTGTCCGATTTTATAACACTTTCTTTGATAACCCCAAAGAAAGTGTTGCAAAGAAAAGATTTCGCGGATAGAAACATTTTCTAAAAATGGGGAAACTTCTCGCTAAAACTGCAAACCCATTATTTGTTTCATAGGTCGGGAACATTCGTAGTGCAAAATTATTTTTCAAACATTAGTGTTTCTTAACTTGTCCATCCATTTTTTCCATGCAGTTTTTTAACGCTCTAAGTTTCACATTTTTGTACGAAAATAACTCTAACCCGCATTTTTTAGAATGAAGAATAATAATTGTAGGGAAACCATAGTATGACAGCCCTACAAAAAACAGTAAATTTATACATAGAAAATATATTTTTTTAGTATTATCTATGCATATTTTTACTCTTTTTGGGGGATTATTTGAAAAAAATATACTACCTTTGTATGATTTTTAACAACGATATGGAACGAGTATTACAAAATATAGGCAATATCCCCATCACAACAACGACATTGCAAAATATTCTGCCCAAGCATCTATCATTTAATGCTTATATCAGCCGTTTGGAAAAAACAGGAGAACTTGTTCGTTTGAAAAAAGGCTTATATGTTGTATCTAAACAAATAAGCCATCAGGACTATAATACATATCTGATTGCCAATCGTCTATATGGCCCCTCTTATATATCTTTTTATACTGCACTGCAATATCATGGACTTATAGACGACCTTGTACAAACCATTCAATCTACGACCATCAAGCGAAGTACCAATTTTATCAATCCTATTGGATATTTTACATTTACCTCCGTTGATATTGCCTATTTTTCAATTGGCATACAACAAATATTATCCAATGGAACATCTTATTTAATAGCGACCAAAGAAAAGGCATTGTGTGACCTGCTTACCTGCACCTCCAATCTCAATTTTCGCTATCAAAAAGAACTCCGAGAGTATCTCACATACGACTTGCGTTTTGATATGGATAGGTTGAAAACCTTCGATACAAACATACTGTCTGCATGTGTGGAAACAGGAAAAAAAACACATATTATAAAAACATTAATTAAAATCATTCAGAAGACATGACAATCTACGAACAAATGTTAAATCAATTTTCAGCACAAACAGACCAACAATGGCATAATATACAAATAGAAACGGCTCAACAAATAATGCTTGCCGCTCTTTCAAGAACCGATTTTTTTGCTCGAGCGGCTTTTTACGGCGGAACCTGCTTACGGTTGTTTCATCAACTGCAACGCTATTCCGAAGACATGGACTTTTCTCTACTAAAAACAGATTCAACATTCCATTTGGAAAACTATTTTAATGCCATACAAAAAGAATTTAAAGCACTAGGCAGAGAAGTCGA
Organism: Bacteroidales bacterium; assembly: GCA_017618435.1. Taxonomy (GTDB): domain Bacteria; phylum Bacteroidota; class Bacteroidia; order Bacteroidales; family WCHB1-69; genus UBA1205. Next base: position 2,158 of record JAFZUH010000186.1, read on the forward strand.
ATTGAAAAAAAAAGAAAAAACAGAACTTACAAAAATAGAATCAGCATTTCTTAAGGACACTACGGAAATATACAACTTACGCTTTCAGACAGAAAAAAGC
>JAFZUH010000187.1 GCA_017618435.1 Bacteroidales bacterium
ATGGATTCCAACCTGACAGCATATTTGCAAAAGAAGAAGGCGAAAAAAAGGTAAAAATAAAAGGTTCTGACATCGATAGGCAATATCATCATACATTTGCCGATGTTGTATACAAAAGCAACGCCCCAGCCGAAAAACACAAATTCAACCAAGTATATGCTATCGGATATGATTTTTTGGCTGACAACAACAAAAAAACATACGAACACCAGTTCGATGCCAAAATCAGTATGGACAAAGACGTGAAAATGAAAAAATCCATCTGTATGAATTTTGGCGGCAATATCAATATCGATTACTTGCACAACCGTTGGCAAAACACCAATCTGACAGACCGTTGGTTGATAGGTGTCAATCCTCACGCCTCTTTGTCTTACAAAGAATATTTTTTCAAAGTCGGTTTTAATATTGTTACCAGCACACAAGGAAAAGATGTCAAGTTCAATTTCCTGCCCGATATTGAAGCCCGTTTGCATATAGTTCCCAATGTTTTCAGTATCTATGCCGGTTTTGACGGAAAAGTCGAACAATTGTCTTATTCAGATGTTATCCAAGAAAATCCCTATCTGTCCGACAAAATAAACTTGGATTTGGTTGAGCAAAAATCCCGCATTTATTTGGGACTTCAAACGGGACTGTCCCGCAGTCTGACACTCGGAGCGGGAGCCTCTTTTGCTTTTTATGGCAAAATGCCGTTCTTTATTCCTGATACCAACCAAATGTTCAGTTACAAAGATACAACGGTGGCTCTGCAAAACAGTTTTAACCTAATGTATGCCAAAACAAAAGTGTTTAACGCCTATTTGAACCTCAGTTACAAATACAAAGATGTCCTGCATTTGGGCGTAGATGCCAACTATTACTATTATTTTCTGTCTGAAGACCTGATTCAAGCGTGGTACAAACCTGCATTGGTAACCTCTTTTAATGCAAACTATATCTTATTGAAAAAATTTGTGTTCAAATTGGATTTCACCATTCAGGCTTTTGCACACTACCCCATATTTATAAATGGCAATGTTGAAGACAAAAAAATGAAGCCTGTTTTGGATTTTGACTTCGGTTTTGAATACCTCTGGAGCAAAAGATTGTCTTTCTTTGCCGATTTCAACAACTTTCCCTGCCAAAGAAACCGCATTTATCAAGATTATCCCAACCAACGTATCAATATCTTAATAGGTGTCAAATATACGTTTGGCGGTGAAGCCGTTAGCAAATAATCACAATAAAACAACATATTGTTGCGTTGGATAAATAAAAAAATGAAAAAAGGAATCTTATTTTTCTGCGTTTTTCTTTGCTTAAGCAGTAGTTTTTGTTGGGGCAACACGTTCAACAAGGCCAATGCCGCCTATAACGAAAAAAATTACGAACAAGCCATAAACCTTTATCTGCAATGTATAAATGAAGGTTATAACGATGTTTTTGTTTATTACAATCTTGGAAATGCCTATTTTAAGAATGACCAAATCGGCAAAGCCATTTTGTATTACGAAAAAGCACACCGTATGGCTCCCAACAATGAAGATATTACCCACAATTTAGCCTTTGCCAACAGCAAAACAATAGACAAAGTTGAAAATGAAACATTTTTTCTTACCCGCTGGGGCAATGCTCTTGTCTATCTGTTTTCGGTACAACAATGGGCTATTCTATCCATTATATTTGCGGTATTGTTTTGTTTAAGTGTCGCTTTGTTTATCATTGTCAGACAATCGCAATGGAGAGTGGGTTTGTTTTTCTCCAATATCGTGTTTGTCATTCTGCTGGCTTTGAGCATTGTATTGGGGATTGTGGGCAAGCATAAACAAAACAACTCCAACGAAGTGATTGTTACACAACTGAACGTTACCGTAAAAAGTATGCCAGACGAAAGCGGAACCGATTTGTTTTCTGTTCATGAAGGCATCAAAGCAAGCATTACAGATGTAGCCGACAAATGGATTGAAGTAAAATTCCCCAACGGCGAAAAAGGCTGGATATTGGCGGAATGTGCTGAAAAAATCTAACAAAACCCATTATCCTCCGCTAAAAACGCAAAACTTTTTTGTATCAAACACAAAAAAAGGGAGGAAAAAATTCCGCCCATAGAAAAATTACATAAAAAATGATTATTCTATAATTAATGTTTTGCTGTCCAAATTGTCATACCAATAGTCAAGAATACTTGCTTTTGCCCAATTGAAATAGAGTTCCTATTTCTCTCACGCTGTACAAAACAGCAATCCTGCTGCCGCTACAACAAGCGGCAAAAAAAATAATTTTTTCATTGTCTAATAATTTTTGTAAATTAATTTAATACTATTTTTATCAATATTATATTTAGCATAGTCATTACCTGTTATTCCGAATAATACTCCGATGTCATTTCCTGCACAATCCATAAAATCTAATCCAGCATCTGGACAAT
>JAFZUH010000188.1 GCA_017618435.1 Bacteroidales bacterium
CAATCACTTTCTTTATATCACTATATTTTGACTTATTACTTTCTATGATAGATTCAATTTCTTTTATTGTTTTCTCTGGCTTTAATAAAATTGTAGGAGTTAACTTTTTTTGATAGAGCGTAACCTTATAATCTTTTTTATGTTCGAATCCTTTTATTGCAGATAGTAATCTCGGATATGTAACAGAACTTGCTATACCATATTTGTTTTTGAAATCTTCCCATTCTTCTTTGTAATCCTCAATATTTCCAAAAAGTTTTTTGAACTCTTTTTCCTTATTTCTTCCTACTTCATTGTTCGTACACAAAATGAATCTTCTGCTCCCTCCCAAATCCTTATTTAACATCAATGTTGCGTGCCCTGTTGTACCAGAACCAGCAAAATAATCCAAAACAACAGCATTAGGCCTCTTCAATGTAATTGCCCTTATACATTCATAAACATTATAAACGGATTTTGGAAATGAGAAATCGTTATTTGGAACCATGCTACTAATCAACTGTGTTCCATATTCATTCGCATCATATTTCTTATCAGTCCAAACAGTTCTATATGGAGCAAAATTCTTACCTAACTCAATATCATAACCAGTTTTTGTTTTCTTAACTCGTAATAAATGTAAAACGCTTTCTACCAATTGTCTTGAATACCGCCATTTTCTTTCAACCCCTTGAACATCTATTGGATAAATTGAATAATTGCCAGTTTGCTGGTCAAATTCCGTTTGTTTTGGATGAAAGTTATCATTAGAAGTGACATCATCACCGAATCCAACGATCTGTCCATCTTTAACAAATATTGGATAGAAACAATTGGCAGCATCCAATCTTTCAGATTCCGTTCCCCAATTTCTGAGCGGAGACCAATCTATATCTGATTCCTCAATCTCAGTACTTTCAATTATTTTATGTCCTTTGGGATATACAAATACAGCATATTCATTGACATATGAAAAATTGTCACCTTGTACACCTCTTGGGTTATGAACAATTGTAATAGGGTCAATTTGATAACCTACGCCAAACTCTTCTTCCAACAATAATATTGTTGTAGCCAATTCATTTTCATCAATCGCACAAATTAATGCTCCATCGCTTTTTAAGAGTTTTTTTGCGACATCTAATCTAACTCGCATCATACTTAGCCACTTGCTATGTCTAAATGTATCTTTCCCATCTACATAATCATTATTATACTTCCAGTCTGTTGCACCCGTATTATATGGTGGATCAATGTAGATTACATCTATTTTACCTTTGTGTGTTTTCTCCAAAAGTTTTAGGGATGCCAGATTGTCGCCTTCTATTAAGAAATTTATTTGTCCACCGTTATCAATAAACAAATTCTTATCTTCTGACAATACAGGCACATTGTTTTCCAATATTTCGTCTATCTCTTCACGATGCTGCTCAAATACAAGTCCGTATTTTTTGCCCTTCACATCTTTTGTAAGTTCCTCAAGATATTGCAGAAGGTTTCCAGTATTGGCATCTTGTGGTGCTCCTGCAATGTAGGTGCGAATCTGATGAATCTTATTCAACAAGTCTTCGCGATGTTGTTTGGAAATATTTATACTCATCGTAGTTTAGCTTTTCTGCGATGCTTGTTATTCAGCTTGCGGGTTTCCAGAGCATAAAAAAAACGTGGACATTGTCTCATCCACGCTTCAAGGCCCTGAGAAAGCCCGCATCATTGATAAGCCGCCGTCCACGCTACGCGGACGTTCGCAGTCTTATTCGTAATGATGCATGTCAAAATTTCTCAGGTTTTGAAGCTGTGCCGAATAAATAGCAAACGCTATGGTTGATATACTATGTTAATTATATTTTTCTATTTCTATTTTCAATATTTTTGTTTGTTTAATAATTTTTATGTTGTTTTTTACTATTTTATTTTTCTGTTTTTAAATCGTTTAAATTATTTTCTATTTCTTCTATTGTTGGCAAAGTTGATTTAAAATCCTTTGGATAAACTTTGCTAAGCTCATATTCTGAAATACCTAACGGTTGGCTACTGCTTTCGAGGGCATAGCGAGCCAAAACAGAGTCTTTCTCTTTGCATATCAGCAACCCAATAGCAGGATTGTCACCTTCAACATTTAATTGATGATTGACAGCAACAACATAAGTTCCCAACTGGCTTACATTGCTTGGGTTAAATTTTTCGGTTTTCACCTCGACAACCACATAACGATGCAAAGGTACACAATAAAAAAGCAAGTCTAAAAATACTTCTGTGTCACCCACTTTCAGTCGCACTTCGTGCCCCATGTATGCAAAGCCGCGACCTAACTCTAACATCATTTTCGATATGTTGTTGACTAATTCTTGTTTCAATTCCGCTTCGACATAGTTTTCTGTCATGGCAATGAAGTCGAAATTGTAAGGGTCTTTTGTTATTTGCTGGGCAAGGTCGCTGTCAGGAAGAGACAGAGTTTTGCTAAAATTAGTAATAGCCTTTCCCTCACGTTCGTATATATCGGTTGAAAGCATATTTAGCAATACTGCCCTGCTCCAGTTGTTTTCCAAGGTCTTGCCTACATAGTAAAGCCCTTTATCGGCATCACCTTTCACTTTGTCGATTATGTACAAATGGTGTGTCCATGGTATGGATAGCAGTTTTTCAAAATTTTCAGCAACTTGCTGAAGATTTTTTGTGTCGGATTTTTCAGCAGGTTGCTGAAGAATTGCAAACTTACTGAAATACAAGCAGTAGAAACGTTTAGCGTAACGAATGTTGCTTTCCGATAATCCTTTTACTTCGTTCATACGTGAACGCAAATCGGCACTCAATTTTTTGTAGAACTGACTACCGTATTTGTTGTCGTATTGCCGTTCAGTAATTTCACCACCCAACAACCAATAAAAACGTAACACTTCGGCATTCACTTTTATTGCCGCTTTTATTTGGCTTTGCCGGTACCGCAAAATCAGTGATTCTAACCAATTTTTGTATTCTATGTCGAATGTTGCAATGTTCATTATTCTTAAATTGTAAGGCTCAGTATATTAATAATTTATATTTGGTTTTACTATTTTATTTTTCTGTTTTTAAATCGTTTTATTTGTTCAACAATAATTGTTTCAACGTTTCTTTGCTTGGCAGAACCGTAGCGTATTTTGAAGCGAATATCTGATTGTTGTCTTTCGGCAACGTGTATTCCACCATTGCATCGGTTTTGTCGGCACAAAGGAGTAGACCAATAGTTGGATTTTCGTCATCAAGTTTCACCTCACGGTCATAGTAATTGACGTACATTTGCATTTGTCCAATGTCTTGGTGTTTGAGTTTTCCTCGTTTTAAATCGATGAGTACAAACGATTTAAGTAGCCTGTTATAAAACACCAAGTCGATATAGTAATGTTCCTCATCGAACGTTATCCGTACCTGACGTCCCACAAAGGTAAATCCTTTTCCCAATTCAAGCAAAAACATCTGCAGATTGTCTATCAGCCGTGTTTCGAGTTTCTTTTCGGAATATCGCGAAAGTTCAGGCAATCCGGTAAATTCCAAGATATACGGGTCTTTTATCAAATCTTGCGGTTTTTCGATGATCTGACCTTTTTGTGACAACTTCACTATTTCATCTTTATTTCGGCTCAACGCAAGTCGCTCGTACAGAGACGAATCATATTGACGTTCCAATTCTCGCAAACTCCAATGGTTGTTTGTGGCTTCAAGTTCGTAAAACTTACGTTCTTCGGGATTTTCTATCCGCATAAGTTTTAGGTAATGCGACCAACTCAATGTAAAAAACGGAATACGTTTTTCTAAATGTATTTGTTTGTTTGCAGTTATGTTTTTATCCGATGCCTTGACTTCAATTTGGTAGACACTGTCTACTAAATTTGATTTTGAGCATTCTAATGTTCTGTTTGAAACTGCATCATAATTGGAATAAGTCAAATAGAACTTTCGCATATTTTGCAAATTCTCTACAGAGAACCCCCTTCCATATTTAGCGGTGAGTTGTTTAGCCACTTTCTTTAGCATTTGTTTGCCATAATCGGCACGATGTTGTCCGTTTTGCTCGTCTTCCACTATTATGCGTCCAATCTCGAAATAAGTGTTGACCATAATAGTGTTTACAGCAACATACGTACGATTGCGAGCCGCCTCAATCAATGTACCTATTCGCAATGAAAGTTCATCGGATTCTATATGTTGTGTAATATTGTTCATTTTATAAGAGCATAAAACTCAATATATTAATAATTTCTGTTGGTTTTACTACTTTATTTTTCTGTTTTTAAATTCTTCCAAAATTAGTTGTTTTATCTTATTTTCAGGGAAAACAATGTTATAATCTGCCACGCCAATGGGTGCAGAGGCGGTTTGCAAAGCAATTTCCACTTCGTCGTTGTCCTTGTCGGCACAAAGTATTATGCCTATCGAAGGGTTTTCACCGTCCATTCGTGCTTGTTTGTCGAGCAACGAGAGGTAAAAGCCCATTTTGCTGATATACTCCGGTTTAAACTCTCCGATTTTCAGTTCCACCGCCACCAACGATTTTGTGCATCGGTTGAAAAACAGCATATCGACAAAATATTCCTTATTATTGAGTGTCAGGCGATACTGATTGCCGACAAACGAAAATCCCTTTCCTAATTCCAAAATAAAGAAACGGATTTTTTCTACCAACATCTTCTCCAACTCAATCTCTTTCAATGGTTTTTCTACACCCAAAAACGAGAGGTTGTATCGGCTTTTGAGTATCTCGTTGGCTTGTTCTTGGAGATGTTCGGGCAGTACTTCGTTGAAATTGTGCTGCTTGGGCAAGTTGTGCATGTTGCCATAGGCATCGGCTTTGATGTAGTTGAGCAGCACATTGCGCGACCAGCCAAGAGTTACGGCTTGTTCGGCATAATATAGCATTGCTTCTTCCGTGCTTAATTTATTCATTAACAATAATATATGACCCCACGGCAAAACTGCGACAACTTGTCGCAGTTTTTGGTCTGCAATAGAAAATCTGCTGTACATACGTGTCATATCCCACAGATTGCGTTCTGAAAATCCCATTTCGGGAAATTCTTTTTTCAAGTCGGCTGACAATCGTTTGATGACCGCAGAGCCATAGCCTTCGGTTATTTTCCGTTCCGAAATTGATTTTCCGATGTTCCAATACAAGTGGATAACGCCCTCGTTGATGCGGCGTGCCAATGATATGCGTGTTCCTTTGATGTTTTTACGCAACTCTTCAAGCAAACTTGTATAGTCCGGCTCTGTGATGATTTTTACTATCTCGTTTTTATTGGGCATGATTTATCGCACAAGAATCAGTATGTTAATATTTTATATTGGTTTTACTACTTTATTTTTCTGTTTTTATTTGTTCAAGGCAACCTCTAATTTTTACTTCTTTTCCTTTCATCGCAGTTTTTGCCGGAAAGGTTGTTTTTCAAATTGCAAAATTAAACAAAATTTTAATACAATGCTAATGGTCAAATAAACAATGACATGCAAGTCTGAACAGCATTGTTCAAACGGAAAAAATCGGAAGCAAAAGTCAAAAAAGTGTTAAAACTACCGCATAAACCAATGGTTAACATCAGATAAACAATTTTTCAATAGAAACAATCCTATTTTTTTCATCTTTCAAAAGATTTGTTTTCTTAATTTGTCATATAAATAAGAAAGTTATTTGTTTTGATGCGAGAATAGCCAATTGAGACGTGTTGTGGTATAACTTTCGATACAAGTCTGCTGGTGTGTCCAATTTTGCTCGACATCGTAGCGATAAGTAGCATCTAAACTATCAAGTTGTCCGAGAAATGATTCAACGGTAGGAATACTCATTATATTATCTGCCGTTCCCATTACAACACAAACGGGTGTGAGAGCGATACTATCGGCTGAAGCCCGTGATGGATTTCCAGCACACGACATTCCAGCAGCAAAAAGTCGTGGATAAGCAGATAGTATATTCCACGTACCTGTTCCTCCCATAGACCCTCCGAGTATGTATATACGGCTTTTGTCAACATATCCACTATCAATATATACCTGCAAAAGCATTCGCAAGGCTTCTCGCATTCGCTGTGTATCCCAATTGCCTCCCGATGGACATTGTGGCACAATGAAAACAGAAGAAAATTTCTGCATTGCAAGGAATTTTGCAATACTATCAACAGCAGGTTCATTGAGTTGATTTTCATTGTCATTGCCTCGTGAGGTTCCACCATGCAGATACATAACCAATCGGCTATTCCCTGCTTGCACATTTCCGATATATGCTACACGGTAAGGAAGCGACTGCCCAGCAAATGTACACGTGTATCCCTCAAACGTGTACATATAAGAAGAAGGAATAGTGTCGGGATATACTGACATGGTATCAGTGGGATTTTCTCCATTATTTTCTGGTTTCGCAACCTCCTTATGACACGCTGTCATCATCAATACCATTACCACTAAAAAGATAAAGTGTTTCTCCATTTTTAATAAATTTTGTTTTCCTCCACAAAATAAGGTTTATAGCTCTTTGATTTCCTTTTGTAACCTTTCCAAAAAATGTGCAGCGTGTCCACCGTCCATTTGGACATGATGAAATTGAAAAGAAACAGGGAGTACGGTTTTAAACATTTTTTTGCGATATTTACCCCACATTACCATCGGATTGTTGAACATTTTAGAGTATTGATTAACAATACAATCAAGTTCCGTTTGTATCATGGCAGAAGTGCCAATAACCATGTGGTCTTCAAGAAAAACGCTCTCGCATTTTTTCGCAGATTGTGTAGTCAACAACTGATAATCAATACTAAATTTCTGTAAGTCATTAGAAAAAGATATATCGCAAGAGTTAATACCACCTTTGCAGTTTTTCACAATAACATTGACGGCAAGCCTATCGTAACGAAATAATTTTTCATTCTCGGGTATTGTATAAAATTCCTCTATCTGACTGGCAGCCTTACAGATGCACCAACACATCAACATATTAAATTTTATTCCGTTTTTTTTGCTGACCTTTACCAAACGACTAACATCCATTGTCTTTACCATCGTTACCATCGGCATGGGTGATGACAACCACAATCGAAATGCTTCCGCCCTATTGCTTTCATGAGGCTGTATCTCTTTCTTCATATAGTTACTTTTCTGCAAAGATACAAAAAATTCCGCAACCCGAAGCCTTCACCCGAGTTGTGGAATTAGTGATTTGACAACGAGGCTTACGCCTTGTTGAATTTCGCCTTTGGCTGTTTGCAACGGGGACAACGCCAGTCATCGGGAAGGTCTTCAAAGGCCACGCCATCGTGCTCGGCAGGGTCATAGACATAGCCGCAGATGGAGCAGACATACTTGCCGGAGGCTTCCCGTTTCTCGAATTTCACCTCGGCGAGGGTGGTCGGCACGGGATTGTCGAGGTCTATCACACGCTTGGCCTCCAGATTCTCGTAGCCCTGCGGGGTGTGGGTGCCGCAATACACCGTGGGATGGTTACGCACGAACTTGCGGATGCGGTTCTGTGTTTCGCGTGCTGCCGGCATATCGTCGAAGACCACGGAGAGTTTGTCCTCGTGCAAGGCTTCGTCAACGTAGGTGATGTCGCCGTGCAGCATATAGAACAAACCGTCATTTTCCACAATGATGATGCTGTTGCCCTTGGTGTGTCCCTTGGCCTTGATGAACCAAATGCCCTCTTGGATTCTCTGGGCTTCAGGGAAGTTGTAATATGGCCCGTCTGTATAACTAACTGGGACAAGATTCGTGAGACCTTGCAACTCGACAGCGTCCATTTCGTCCTTGTTTACATACACCTTCGCGTTGGGGAACGAACGCAGTTCACCAGAATGGTCAGCGTGGCGATGGGTAAGCAGGATTTTGGTCACCTGTTCGGGCTTGTAGCCGAGGGCGGCAAAAGCCTCCATATAGGTGCAGATGTCCTTGCCTGTGAATATTTTTGATGTCTCGTCCGGTGTTTCTTCCGGTGTGCCGGCAGGGATACCGGTATCCACCAGAATTACCTCATTGCCAGTGTCAATGAGATAGTTCTGCAGACTACCGCGATAGCGGATGTTGTGGTCGAACTTGTCCATTCCCTCTTCGCCACCGAAGACGAAGGGCTGGGTATAGAACCCGTCTTTTCTGAATTTTACTGCTTTTATTTCCATATTGCTGATTTTAATGTGATTTATTCAGTTTTTGTAATTCTTCAATCAATTTGTCAAGCATGGGAACCATTTCTTTCTCTTCCCCCAATTTCAGCGTCACCTCCTTGCGCATACTCTCATGGATATCTGCCGCTTTCTCTTTCAAGGCTCGTCCTTTGGATGTAAGGGAGACGATACGCTGGCGTGAGTCCTCTTTGCCACGCGTGCGGGTCACTAGGCAAGCTTTCTCCATGCGTTGCAAGAGGGGAGTGAGGGTGTTGGTCTCCAATAGCAGACGTTTGCCTATGTCACACACGGGGCGTTTGTCCTTTTCCCAAAGCACATGCAGCACGAGATATTGCGGATAGGTGATGCCAAGCGGGGCTAGATATGGATGATAAGCCCCCATGGTCAGCCGCGCCGCCGTGTAGAGCCGGAAACATAGTTGGTTTTCCAATTTAAATTGCTCGTCCATGTTTAGTTTATATCGTTCACGCTGCAAAAGTACAACTTTATTTTTATATCGCAAGCGATATTTTGAAAAAAGTTGAAAAAATTCCGCAACCCAAGGTTTTGCCTGAATTGCGGGATTTCAGTCATTTTATTACTATAAAAGAATCATTTTGCCCTTATACTCCGTTTCTATTTGAAATCCATCGTATTTTTCATTTAATTCAACAGCCTCTTCTCTTGAACCAACTGAAAAATAATCTTTGTAATAAGAATCGTTACCTTCACTGTAGTCGCGGTATTCAGAATATTGGCAAAGAACCAATGCGTCGCATTCGGGGCATCTTTTCAAAATCCGACATCCATCATCCCATGTGTGTAGAGCCTTTCCGTTGTATTCACTTCCAAAATTCTCCACATGTTTTAGCTTACTTAAATGCTCTCTTTGTGCATTAATATCTTTCATTTCAAACGCTTTGCAAACATTTCCCATGGTGTACAAATTTTTAGAATAATTAATCAATGATCAAATCTGTATTGTTTTCAAGACCTTTCAGGTAACGCCATGAATGGAGGTATTTCCGCAACCTGGCGACATCCTTTTCTGTGATTTCGTGCAGTCGGCGAACATCCATATTGTCCTCCAAATCGGCGATTTTCACCTCCTTTGCAATCTCATTTTGCGAAGCCCGAACGATAAACTCTGCGTAAGTTTCGTCTGCATGGCGACTCAAAGCGAGTACCGCTTCCACAATATCATCGTCAAACCCCATTTCTTTGAGCAATTGAGGTGTGACATAGGTATCCTCAATGGTATCGTGCAGCAGGCCTGCAATTTTGGCTTTGGGACTTTTGCATCTTGCGGAAACTCGCAGAGGATGTCCGATATAATCCGCCCCAGATTTGTCTTTTTGATCTTTATGTGCCTCGCGTGCAAGCTGTTCTGCTTTTTTCAAATCCTGTCTCGTTTTTTCGTCAATCATGTCAAGACCTGACTGAAAATCAACGAGGACGTTGTCCATGTCAAAA
>JAFZUH010000189.1 GCA_017618435.1 Bacteroidales bacterium
TATATATTAATATAATGTATAATAATTTTATAAAAATACTATCAAATCTCTATAAAAGTGATTTGCCGTTCGCCGGCAAGATGTAATCATTGCTTAATAAAATAAGGATTGCCGTACTTTTAACTTTTATCTGTTAAAAAACAAGTTTTTTTTTGATTTTATCTTTGTCATTTTTTTTATTCCTTTGTATAATAAATAATGTATAAAAAAATGAAGCGTAATCTATATATTTTGGTAATAGTATTAGTGTTTTGCAGGGCAACAGATTTATATGCCCAAACTTATACATGGTCTGATTCTGTATTGGCAACGCTCACTTTAGATGAGAAAATAGCCCAATTGATGATGATACGGGTGCATTCGAACAAAGACGCCTCATACAATAAGGAGATGGCAGCCTATGTGGAAAAATATCAGGTGGGCGGGTTGTGTTTTTTTCAAGGCGGTCCTTACCGTCAAGCGGTTTTGACCAATGAGTTGCAAGGCAAATCCCGCATTCCGATGTTGGTGGCCATAGATGGCGAATGGGGTTTGGCCATGCGTTTGGACAGCGTGCAGTTGTATCCCCGTCAAATGGCTTTGGGTGCCACTGCCGACACGGCTATGATTTACCAAATGGGGCGTAGTATGGCCTTGCAATGCAAACGTTTAGGGGTGCATGTCAATTTTGCCCCTTGTGTAGATGTGAACAACAATGCTCAAAATCCGGTTATCAATAGCCGTTCTTTTGGCGGCGACCCCCAATGGGTAGCCCGTTGCGGCATTGCTTATATGAAAGGTATGCAGGACAATGGGGTGATGGCTTGTGCCAAACATTTTCCCGGACATGGTGATACCAAGGTCGATTCTCACAAAAGCACTCCGCAAATCAATCACAACAAACACCGATTGACACAAGTGGAGTTGTTCCCTTTTCAACAGATGATAAACAGTGGGGTAGATGCCATGATGGTGGGGCATTTGTTTGTGCCGGCTTTGGATTCCGCCAAAAATGCCATAGCAACCTGTTCCCCCAAAATAACCCACGAGTTGTTGCAACAGCAGATGAATTTCAAAGGCTTGGTTTTTACCGATGCTTTGGAAATGGGCGGTATAGTTTCTTTGTTTCCCCGTGGTGAATTGGAAGTGCAATGTTTGATAGCGGGTGCCGATGTGCTGTTGTTGCCCAATAAATTTGATGTGGTGTCAATGGCGGTAAAACAAGCCGTTTTGGACGGCAGATTGACTATAGAAGACATTAATAAAAAATGTCTGAAAGTTTTACAAATGAAAGAAAAATATGTCTTGCCCAATGCCCGTGAAATTGCCTTGAATAATATTTGGCAAGACATAAACAGCAACTTGGCAAAAGAGGTGTATAAAAAACTGACACAAGAATCCATTACCTTGTTGGTGGACAAACATCATATTGTTCCTTTGCAATCTTCCAAAAAAGCATTGCTGTTGACCGAAAGTAAAAATGGAGGAAAGGTGCTTTTGGAAAATTTGGACAAAAACATAGACATCAAACAAATTGTCGCCAGTCAGTCTTTGGCAGATAAAAAATCTGAAATTTATGCCCAAATCAACAATTATGATTACATCTTGGTCAGTTTGCACAATTTGAACCAAACTCCGCAAAAATCTTATGGTCTTAACAGCAAAACAATTGCCTTTTTGGATTCTTTGACCAAGGGCAACAAACCGGTGGTGTTGCTGCTGATGGGCAATCCTTATGCTTTGAATGAATTGTCTTTTGCCGATAGGTTTGCCGCTATTATGGTTGCCTATCACCCTGTTGCCATTGCCGAAGAGGCTGTGGCTTTGGCTTTGTTGGGCAAAAATCCCATTTGTGGAAAATTGCCTGTCCAACTGACACATTTTCCCATGCATACAAGTGTGGAATTTAAATGTGATGAAGATAAGGCAGCAAGCAAACCGCATGTGTTTTACAAAAACAAAATAGACGAGATTGTTCATCATGCCATACAAGAGCAGGCTTTTCCGGGGTGTCAGGTGTTGATTGCACAAAAAGGGAATGTCTTGTATAAAAAATCTTACGGAACCATATCTTATCAAGACAAAAGACCCGTAACCGACTCCACTATATACGATTTGGCTTCTTTGACCAAAGTGATGGCAACAACCTTGGCCGTGATGAAACTGTATGATGAAGGAAAAATAAAATTAAAAGCCAAACTCGGCGATTATCTGTCCATATTGAAAGGAAGCAATAAGGAAAATCTAACCATTGCCGAAGTCATGACACATACGGCAGGCTTGCCTGCATGGATTCCCTTTTATAAAAAATGGACACCTTTTTATCCCGATACAATAGCCTCCAATCAGTTGAAAGAAGATTTGTGGCAGACAAACTATTCTCCGCAATTTGCTATCAATGTTGCCGAAAATCTTTATTTCCGAACAGAATATTATGATACAATTTATCAAACAATCATCAATTGCAAAATGAATGCCACCAAAAACTACCTTTATAGCGATTTGGGATTCTATTTGTTGGCCGAGATTGTAAAAACACTTACGGGCAAACCGCTTGATGTCTATTTGGCGGAAACATTTTATCGCCCTATGGGCTTAACTTATACTTTGTTTAATCCTTTGGAAAAATATCCCTCAACATGTATTGCCCCTACCGAAGAAGACACGCTTTTCCGTCATCAGTTGTTGTGCGGTTATGTCCACGACCAAGGTGCTGCTCTTTTGGGTGGAGTGTCCGGACATGCAGGTTTGTTTTCCACGGCAGACAATTTGTTCGCCATTGCACAAATGTTGTTGAATGAAGGAGTTTATAAAGGCAAACGCTATCTGTCGGCAGAAACCGTTGCTTTGTTTACCTCATATTATTATCCCAACGGACATACATGCCGAAGGGGTATCGGCTTTGACAAACCGGCAAGGGGTAAGGCGGCTTCGCCATGTTGCAAGGCGGCTTCGCCTTTGAGTTACGGTCATAGCGGATTCACGGGGACATTTTTGTGGATAGACCCACGCTACGATTTGATTTATATTTTCTTGTCCAACAGGGTTTGCCCTAATGCCGAAAACAACAAAATCACAACTATGAGTGTACGTTCCAATATTCATAGTTTTGCCTATAAAATGGTGGAATAGGCAAGCAAGTGGGAAATAAAAAGTTTTTCTGTTTAGAACACCTCTTTGCTCATAATAGCATGGAGCATTTCTTTGGCACGAAATAGTTTGGCTTTTACCGACCCTAATGGTATATTGAGTTTGGTGGCTATTTCTTCGTAAGACAATTCTTCATAATAACGCAACAGAATCAACTCCCGATAATGGGGTTTTAATTGTTCTACCAAAGAGCGGATAACAATTGATTTTTCTTTGGAAAACATTTTCTCTTCGGGATTGGGAGTGTCATCGTTGATGTCTATGGGCATGCTGTAGCCATATTCATCGTATTCATAGTTGAACAAAAGTGTGTCTAATCTTTTCTTTCGCATAAAATCAACACAATTGTTCGATGCGATTTTGAACAGCCAAGTGCTGAATGCCGATTCGCCCGTATATTGGTTTAAGTGTTTGAACGCTTTGCAAAATGCCTCTATGGTCAAATCTTCCGCCTCATACTGGTTGTTCACCATTTTGAACATAAGCATATACAAGGAATCGCGATAGTTGGACATCAATTCTGCATACGCTTTTTGGTTGTTGTTGCATACCGCCTCTCTAATCAAAGCATAATCTCTTTTTGCTTTGGGATTGTTCATTACTTTGCATTCTAATTCCATTGCTCTTGCTTTTTAAATAGTAAAACAAATTGCAGTAGGGGTTGTAATACAACGAAAAACAAATCAAACAATGGAACCCAAGGTGTCAAATGTTTTTCATTTAATTTTTGCCCCGCTTTTGCATATAAAAATAATTGTGATAGAGATTTGGTTACATATAATGCTAAGATTAATACAACTGCTTTTATGTTAAATATATACAAAAAAAGTGCCAAAATCAACAAAACATACAAAGAAAAATCGGACAGCCAATAAAGGCCTAAAATACTCTTGTCTAAAAGTTTGTAATGTTTGCTGGCACTTATGTGTCTTTTCTTTTGAAGTATCCATGCCCAAAATCGGGTGTGTTTTTGTACGGATAAGGTGTGTGCATCTGTATTGTAAACGCAAAATGTATTGTCTTTTTTGGCGGCAATATTCACCAGCAAATCATCATCGCCTGAAATACTGTTCATGGAAAACAATTGGCTGTAGTTTTCGGTGAATATGCTTTTGTCGTACATCATATTGCGTCCAACGCCCATATAGGGGTGGCCTATTTGAGCCATGGAAAAATATTTGACAGCCGTATCCAAGGTGTCAAAACGTACCAATTTGTTCAAAAATCCCTTGCGGGTTTCGTATGCTCCATATCCCAATACAAAAGAATGGTCTTTCTGGTGGGCGGATACCATATCGGCAATCCAATTGAGGCTTTTGGGACAGCAGTCTGCATCTGTGAGCAGTAGCAACGGATATTTGGCCGCTTTGATGCCTAATGCCAATGCAAATTTTTTGCCGAAACGGTTTTCTACATTGGTGGAAATATGTACCAATTGCAAATTGTCATATTCTTGGTTCAGATATTTTATGACAAATTCAATATCATCGTCTGAGTTGTCATTGACCACGACAACTTCAAAACAAGGATAATCTTGTTCAAGAATAGGCGGAAGAAATTTTCTTAAAAAACGTGCTTCATTTTTGGCACAAATAATGACAGATACAGGTGGCTGTTGCAGATTTTTTTTGTATTTGTCGGGCTTTGAAAAGAGAAAGCGTGAAAAAATACCCCACAAAAATATCATTTGCACCAACCAACAAAATGCTAAAATACAGAATATTATAATATTTATGCCTAATATTGACAACATTTCAATCTAACGGAAAAACAATAAAAATAATAA
>JAFZUH010000190.1 GCA_017618435.1 Bacteroidales bacterium
ACCTAAAGATATGGATATAAGTAATTTATCATATAATCAAATTATACTAATTCAAAATAAGTTAAACTATAGACCAAGAAAAGTGCTTTTTTTCGATAAGCCTGCTAATATTTTTTATAACTTTGTTTGTTGAATCTATACATAAGTAAAATTTTTGTTTTTGTTCGGGATATTTAAAATAAAATCGTATCTTTGTAATTTATTTTACTTTTAAATTCGATGAATAAAACATATAAATCTTTTAAGAAAAATATTGCCATCATCACCGACTATTATATGTTGTTGGTGGAAGAAACCAAATCACAACGCTTAGTTGGCAGCACAAACGAATGGGTGTTGGACAATTATTATATGATTTCCGAACAGGAAAAAATTCTGAAAGTAGATATTTTAAGTAAAAACTTTCGGCAAATAGACCAGAAGAATCTCAATGATATGTCGCAATTATTGAGAGGTTTTATCAAAAAAAGCCATTACCAGATCAACAAATCGCTTTTGTTTCGGTATTTGTCCCAGATGCAAGTTACACACAAATACTATCTTTCTTATATTGAAGTATATGCCTTGTTGCCTCTTATCAAAACTATTCTCATAGCCGAATTGGCTGACCTTTGCACCGAACTGAAAGCAACCAATGCCATACACTATTCTCCTACCGATAAGGATATGATTGATACAGAGCGGTTCAATGCTGTTGCACAGCAAAATCTCAAGATGATGAACATTTTCAATTCGCTCAAGAAAATGACCAAACTGCCCATGGCAGAATTGATAAATGCGATTAGTTTTTCCGAACGACTGTTAAAAGGGGAACGTGCCGGCATGTACGATCAAATGCACGACAAAACCAAAGACGACTATCGTGCCAAAATAGTGAGAGAAAGTCGTAAAAAACAGATGAAAGAATACGACTACGTGAGCGAATTGGTAAAAAAAAGCGATGAAAACAATCTGCATGTGGGCTGGTATCTGTTTCCGCCCAAGCGATGGAATGCCCGTGCTCACTGGTATATAAACATTGTTCTGCTTGCCTCTTTAGCCTTAGCCTTGACTTTTGCGTTGTCCGCTATCAAGGGATTTAGTTGGACAAACATATTGCTGACAATATGTTTGCTCGTCCCGATGAGTCAAATTGTAATAGATGTTTTCAATCGGTTTCTCTATCGTATTCACAAACCTATAGGTACATTCAAACTGAAATTCAAAGACGGTATCATTCCTGACGAATATGCCACTATGGTCATTATGCCCACCATATTAAAAAACAAGCAAAAAACAATTGAATTATTGGAACAACTTGAGGTGTATTATCTTAGCAACCTCAATCGGGACGGGCATCATTTGGCGGTTTCCTTACAAGGCAATACGCAAAGACAAAATCTTTACTATACGCTCATTGGCGATGCCGCTTCCTACACAGAAGCAGACGCACCATGGGACAATGAAGTTGTAGAAGCCGGTCTTGCCAAAGTACAGGAACTGAATGAAAAATACGGAGCACAGATTTTCAATTTTGTCTATCGCAATCGTGCATGGAGCGAGGGAGAACAAACCTATTTGGGTCATGAACGCAAACGTGGTGCCATATTGCATTTCAATGATTTGTTGCTCGGAAACACATCAGAAGATAAAAAGAAAAAACGGTTTCGCTGTGAAACCATTTCTCAATGGCGAGAAGGTGCTGTGCCGAACATTCAGTTTGTCATCACCCTTGATACGGACACTGAATTGGTATTATATGCTGCCCAAAAATTGATTGGAGCCATGGCTCATCCGCTCAATCGGGCACAACTTAGTCCTGACGGGCGGAAAATAGAAAGAGGTTATGGTATTATGCAACCTCGTGTGAATGTTGATGTTGAAGTTACCAACAAAAGCCATTATGCCCAACTATTTGCAGGTCTGGGTGGTTTGGATGTTTATACAACTGCCAATTTTGAATTGTATCAGGATATTTTCAACGAAGGATCTTTCTGCGGAAAAGGCATTTACGATTTGAAGGTATTCCAACAAGTACTCAACGGATTGTTTCCAGAGAATCTTATCCTTAGCCATGACCTCATAGAAGGGTGTCATATTCGTTGCGGACTTATCAACGATTTGGAACTTTTTGACGACAATCCCTCCAACTATATTGACGATGCCAAACGACATCATCGTTGGACACGTGGCGACTGGCAAATTATTGCTTGGCTAAAAAACAAAGTCCGTAACGAAAAAGGCGAAAAGATTAAAAACCAAGTCAATACTATCGGGCGTTGGAAAATATTCGACAATCTTCGCCGTTCCGTTTTAAGCCTAAGCGTAATGATAATGCTTTTATTGGGTTTTGCTATCAGCCTGTCTGATTCCCAATCTGCCATATCACCAGCATGGTATGTGCTTGTTGCCTTGCTTGTTGTGGCAAGTCCCATTGTGTTTTTTATTGTTGGTCAACTCACCAAATTGCCCAATTTTGGCAGACGTTATCACTACTATGCACGACTGATGCGTGGATTTAAAGTGATAATTTATCGTTCTCTTGTTCAATTTGCTCTATTGCCCAAAGAAGCCCTCATGTACACCGATGCAATAGTGCGTGCATGTTATCGTATGTGGTTCAGTCATAAAAACTTGCTCAATTGGATTACAAGCGATGAGGCAGCCAAATCCACCAAAGGCACATTGGGAGACTATATTGGCAAATTCTGGTTTAATTATGTTTGTGCCTGTGTACTTATTGCTTTGGCTTATATTGGTCATGCCTCAATCGTAACATGGGTTGCTACCTGTTTCTGTGCAATAGCATGGTTTGGGGCTCCATTTCTGATGTATTGCTTAGGAAAGAAATTTCCTCAAGACAAACGTACGCTAACAGAAAAAGAAACAGAAGAAGTGCATCAGGTGGCACAAGATACTTGGCATTTCTTCGATACGCTTATCACAGAAACAACCAATTGGCTGATACCTGACAATTATCAACTCAATCGGGAGCAAAAGGCCGATTACAAAACATCACCGACTAATATCGGTTATTCTCTTGTCGCTGTTGTCAGTGCTGCCGAACTCGGTTTTATTTCCGACAGAGAAGCCGTCAATCGCCTTTCCCATATTATAGATACGGTTTTCAAATTAGAAAAATGGAACGGTCATCTTTTCAATTGGTATAATATCAACAACTTGAAAGCCTTGCCTAATTTTTTCATTTCCACCTGCGACAGTGGCAATTTTGTTGCTTGCCTGTATGTGCTGAAAGGATATTTGTTGGCAAAATCTGACAAAACTGATATTGCCACGAGTTCGCAAGCATTGATGGCAAAAGTGCAACGATTGATAGACCAGACAGATTTTTCCAAACTGTACAACCCTGAACTGGATGTTTTCAGCATAGGCTATGACCATGGAGCCAATTGTTTGCTTCCTTATCATTACAACAATTTTGCTTCAGAAGCACGTTTGACAAGTTTCTTGACAATTGCTCAAGGAGACGCTCCGTACAAACATTGGTTCTGCCTTGACAAAACATTGGTTCAATACAAAGGCTACAAAGGTGTGGCATCGTGGTATGGTACGCTGTTTGAATATTTTATGCCACTTATCTTTTTGCCCACTTACAAACATACGCTCATGGACGAAACCTATAGTTTTGCCATACGGGCACAACAGGCATTTATACGCAATGTGAAAAAGACTGCTAAACGCAACCACGTTCATATCAGCAGAATTATACCATGGGGTATATCCGAAACGGCTTACAATGAACTTGATGACGCTCAAAATTACAAATATCACGCATTTGGTGTGCCTTATCTCAAATTCCAAAACACAACACCTGACCGTATTGTGGTTTCCCCATACAGTTCGTTGATGGCTATCGGCGTTGACGACAGAGCGGTATATGAAAATATGCAAAGTTTCAAGGCTTTGAACATGTATGCAACAACTTCTAACGATAAGGCAGATGTTGTTGAAAACTTCGGATTCTTTGAATCTTATGACGAAGAAGACCATGTGCCTGTCAGAGCCCACTATGCCCACCATCAGGGAATGATTCTTGCTTCTTTGACAAACTACCTTACCAATCAATGTTTGCAACACTATTTTATGCATGAACCAACCATGCTGTCTATGGAAACCCTGCTGAAAGAAAAGGCTCAAGTGAAACCATATATAGACTTGAAAGTTACTCAATACAAACGTTATCAATATTCCAAAGTTCAAACAGAAAGTGATGCACGCGATTTTGACGGTATTGCCAATGTACCTGAAATTGGCGGTGTTAGCAACGGCCAATACACTGTTCTTTTGAACGACAGGGGCAGCGGTTTTTCCCGTTTCCGCAATATACTTATCAATCGATACCGAAAAATAAGTGCTGACCATTACGGCACTTATCTATATATCCGCAATTTGAAAAATGATAAATTGTGGTGCAATACCTATGCTCCATTGGATATAATGCCTGACAGTTATCGGGTAAGTTTTGCAAGCGATATGATTCGTTTTTCACGTACAGATGACCATATCGAAACAAAAACGGAAATTACGGTACTGAAAGACTATTTCGCTGAAATAAGAAGATTTACATTTACAAACAATAGCGATGAAGATGTCGAACTTGAAATCACAAGTTATGCAGAAGTGGTAATTTCCACACATGGAGAAGATGAAAGCCATCGCGTGTTTAACAGTATGAAAATTTTCAGTGAATATGACAGTGAACATGGGGCTCTTATTTTCAGAAAACCGGCTCAAAATACGCAAGACAGCCATCATTTTGTAGTACATAAACTATGGGCAGACGGTGATGACAATCTGCTTACTTCCCCCGAATATGAAACCTCACGACTTAAGTTTATCGGTCGTGGCGGAAGTTTGCAACACGCTCAGATAATAGAAAGCCATCGTACGCTTAGCAATACTGTCGGAACTACTTTTGACCCGATTATGAGTATGCGAACAAGAATAAATGTACCTGTGTCCAAACAAGTCAGCATATTTATGATAACAGGCTTTGCAAAATCACGCGACCAATTGCTTCAACTTATTGAACAGCACAATTCACCGACAGATATAGAACACGCTTTTGACAAAGTTTCTGTTTTCAACAATATGCGTACCAATATGTCGCTATTGAAAGGCTCGCAAATGAGACTTTACAACAATATTTCAAAATATATTCTGCAAACGGCTGTTCTTGGCAATCACCGTCAAGAGTTGTTAGCCAAAAACAAATTGTCGCAAAGCGGTTTGTGGCGATTCGGCATAAGCGGAGACAACGCTATCGTATTGATGGAAATAGACGATATTGAACGCTCCGGCTTTGCCAAGGAAATGCTTCGTGCCTTTGAGTATTACAAAGTAAACGGTATGATTCTTGACCTTGTTTTCATCAATGATGTACCCGAAAAAGACAGAGAAGGTCTTACCCATTTTATCCGTAATATGGCTGATACAGAACGGCATTGGGCTTCACATGAACAAAACGGACGTGTCTTTATTTTGAACGGTAACGAAATAAGTGAAGACGAACGTACGCTATTGAGAATGGTGGCACGCATAGACTTCAACAACAAATCGCGTATAGAACAACAATTACATGACCTTGAATTGGTAAATCAGCATTACCAAGATATGGTGGAATATCCTGTAATGAAAACCAGCACACAATTCCGCGTGTGGAGCAACCTTGATTTCTACAATCAATATGGCGGTTTTGACAACGATGGCCGCGATTATGTGATTACCAATACCAACACGCCTATGCCATGGGTAAACGTAATCGCCAATCAACATTTTGGCTGTGTAATCAGTTCGACCATGGCAGGATTTACCTTTGCCAACAATGCCCAACAATTCAAATTAACAAGTTGGAGCAACGACATTGTTCGCGATAATGCTTCCGAAATGTTGCTCATCAACAAAAAACAGTTTGTGCCTGCAACAGCACGGCATGGACAGGGTTTTTCTGCCTTTGATGCCCAATATGAGGATTTTAAAGTGAGTGTACGTGTCTTTGTTTCTACTGAAAATCTGGAAAAATACTATCAGATACGTATTGAAAACAAAACCAACCAAACTATTGATTTGCAACTTGATATGGTTTACAAACTTGTTTTGGGAACAAGTGAAGAACAAACAGCCCGGTACCTCCATTCCGAATGGAACGAAGAAGCCAATAGTCTATTCGTCCGAAATGTTTATCATGAAATATATCGCAATACGCAACTGCAAATCACAGCAAGCGAAACTATTACAAATGTTTCTTTGGATTCTCCCAATAGAAAAAGTATTGGGTTTGGGCTTAACATCGATGCACAAGCAACAAAAGAATTTGCCTTTGTACTTGCCGTTTCCAATGATTATAACAACCATCAAATCAAATCATTTACAATACCTGCAATTGAAGATGAATATAGAAAAGTTGTTCATTTTTGGGACGAAAAACTATCGGTATTGCAAGTGGAAACTCCTGACAAATCATTGAATTATATGCTTAACAGATGGTATTTGTATCAGGTTTATTCTTCCCGACTTTTTGCCCGTGCCGGATTCTATCAAGTGGGAGGAGCAACAGGATTCAGAGACCAACTGCAAGATGTTATGAGCGTTTTGTATAGCAATCCTGAATATGCCCGCAAACAGATACTTGACCATGCCGCCCATCAATTTGCAGAAGGAGATGTGTTGCACTGGTGGCACGAAAGTATGCACATCGGAGCAAGAACAACATTCAGTGATGATTATTTATGGCTTGTGTTTGTTACCTATCAATATATTGCAGTTACCAACGATACATCTGTTCTTACCGAACAAATACCATTCTGTCATGCTGACAGGTTGGCGGCAGGCGAAGCAGAACGCGGCATGAGATATACTTTGCCGGAACGTGATGCACAAGCCCAATTTGTTGTTGATTCGCAATATGAATACGCAAGTTTATACGAACACCTTCGCCGTGCTGTCAATCGGTCAATGAGCCGTATAGGCAAACACGGGCTGCCTATAATGGGTTGTGGGGACTGGAACGACGGTATGAGCCGCGTAGGTGTTGAAGGCAAAGGCGAAAGTGTTTGGGTGGCATTCTTCCTTGCTGATTTATTGCCCAAAATGGAAAAACTGACACAAATTATGCCCGAAGCAGACCTTTCCTATTGTGAGGAATTGGCTCTATTCCGTAAAAATCTTGTTAAATCCATACAAGACAATGCTTGGGACGGGGCTTGGTTCCTTCGTGCGTACTTTGACAACGGAGACCCCATGGGCAGCAGAAACAACACCGAATGCCAAATAGACCTTATCTCCCAAGCATGGAGTATTCTCACCGATGTGGCCACTCCGGAACAAAAAGAAAGCGTGATGAACGAAACCGATGCCCGTCTTGTGAACCGTGAACACGAAATTATCCAATTGCTCACCCCTGCTTTCCAACACTCTCAACCTTCGCCCGGCTATATTATGAATTATCCGGAAGGTGTTCGCGAAAACGGTGGACAATATACGCATGGAGCCATGTGGTATATTATGGCACAACTCAAAGAAGGTCGGAACGATATGGCATATTTCCTCTATTCGCTCATCAACCCGATACACCGTACGCAAACACTGGCAGATGTGCTTAAATACAAAGTTGAACCGTATTGTATTGCCGCAGATATTTACAGCAACCGCCAACATCCGGGACGCGGCGGGTGGACATGGTACACAGGCTCCGCTTCTTGGGCATACAAAACCGGCATAGAAAACATTCTCGGGTTCCACAAACACGGCAACACCCTTACCCTTGAACCTTGTGTGCCGACAGAATGGTCAAACTTTACCATTCGTTATCGCTATCATTCTACAATTTATATTATAAAC
>JAFZUH010000191.1 GCA_017618435.1 Bacteroidales bacterium
CGTATTCCTATCTGCCCATGCTCCGCCTATAGTGCTGGCATTGGAAGCAAAGGTTAATGTTCCATCGTTGAGATAAATGGCTCCGCCATTGGTTGTGGCTTCATTCTTTGTTATACTTGTCGCATTCAAGGTAGTGGTGCCTGCATTGACATACAAACCGCCGCCATTGGTTGCTGTATCGGCTGTCAAGGCTAATTTTGAAGCAGCAGCAGTTACATTTGCATTTGTATATAGACCGCCACCATTGTCTGCCTTGTTATATGACAAAGTCAACAATTGAGTCAATGTAAGTGTACCGCCTGCAAAATACATACCGCCACCATTACTGGTAGCCGTATTATAACTTATGGTTTGGGCTACAGCCGTTGAACATGTACCGCCTGCCATATACAAACCAGCCCCATCAACTGCCGTATTCCTATCCGCCCATGCTCCACCTATAGTACTTGCAGTGGTAGCAAATCTAAGCGTACCTGCCTTCATATAAATAGCACCACCTTTTTCTGAAGCCGTATTTCGTAACAATGATACATTGGTAAGTATCGCTGTACCAAGTGCCTTGTACAATCCACCGCCATTGGCTGCACTATTGTCTGTTAACGACAAACCCGATGGATATGTTATGGAATTTGAAGTAGAATCGTGAATACCGCCACCATTGCCACTTGCAACATTATGACTAATGGTCGGATTAACGGTAAAGTTTACCATACCATAACTACTACTACCTGCTTTTCCTATATACAAACCTGCTCCATTTTTAGCCGTATTTTTATTGGCAACAGAGCCACCTATAATATTTGTTCCTGAAGCAAAGGTCAATGTACCACTATAAACAGCAATACCACCGCCATTGTTGCTTGCCGTATTTTTTACTACACTTAAACCATTGAGGGTAGTTGTTCCTGAAGAAACATACAAACCACCGCCATTAGTGGCTGAATTGTCCGTTAGTGCCATGCCTGACGGAACAGTCAGACTAGCTTTGGTGTAAATACCTCCACCATTGCCTGAGGCCTCATTGTAGGATATGGTCGGGTTAACGGTAAACGTAACCGTACCACCATTGATATATAAACCGGCTCCATCAATAGCCGTATTCTTATTGACAGAAGAGCCTCCTATAGTATTTGTGCCTGAAGCAAAGGTGAGTGTACCGCTATAGAGATAAACTCCACCACCATTGGTTGTGGCACTATTTTTGATAACAGACAAACCATTGAGCGTTGTAGTATTTCCATTCACATACAAACCGCCACCATTGTTTGCTGTATTGCTCGTTAATGCCATGCCTGACGGAACAGACAGACTGGCTTTGGTGTAAATACCTCCACCATTACCACTTGCCTCGTTGTGGGATATAATTGGTACAACCGTAAAATTCACCGTACCACCATTGATATACAATCCCGCTCCATCGGTAGCCGTATTTTTGTTTGCAGCGGTTCCGCCTATAGTGCTGGCCGAAGTAATAAAAGATAATTCTCCACTGCTTACATAGATTGCCCCCCCTGAAGTGGTTGCCTCATTTTTAGTAAAGGTTACACCTGCAAAACTTGAAGTGTCCGTTATTATATAAAGTCCGCCGCCATTGGCCGCCTTATTTCCATTTAGTGTCAATTTGCCTGCAGGAACACTCATATTGACTTTTGACATATAAATACCTCCGCCATTGCCTGTTGCGGTATTGTTGGATATATTGGCTGATGTGGTAAATATATTATTGGTAGAACCTGCCGCCATATAAATACCTGCACCATCTTTAGTGGCATTGTTGCCTGTTATGGTATTGGCACCTGTTAGCGTTATAGTTCCTGAATTGTAAATACCGCCACCATAATATGCTGTTGTATTACCCGTAATTGTACTTATACCATATACGGTAAGTGTTCCTATGTTATTAATACCACCTCCATTCCATGTACCACCTGTTGTATTATTATTCACAGTCAAATTAGCAGGGGTACCTATCGTACCTACGGTAAGCGTACCACCAGAAACTACATAAATTCCACCGGCATTATTACTGATTGTTGCACCTCCTTCAAAATTTGTTGAAGAAGTTGTCGTAGCATTGCTATGATAAACACCCTTTCCTCCATTACCTGTAATCGTAGCACTCCCCTTACAAATAAGTACAGGATGATTGCCACTATAATCATCTGTTATATAACCATGTTGCGTGTTATTTTTTATCTCTATATCTCCATAACAAATAAAATATCCAGCATTAATTATACCACAACCCGTATTACCATTAACAATTAATTTTTTAGGATTATCTGCCGTACCAACATTTATAATTCCACCATCACTAAAATCACCACTCGTTTTAAAACCTGCTGCAGCTGATGTTGAACCATAACTATTAGTATTTATATTGTTATTTATAGTTGCTCCATCTAAAAAATTGAACTCTTGTGCGTGTGCCCAAGAATACCAACCAGCTCCTTCTGAACCCGTATTAGAGGATATATTTAATGTATTGTAACTAATAACAGTCATTGTGTCTGATCTACCATAACTATAAATACCACCACCTCTTCCACCTGTCGTATTATTTACTATATCTGTAGCCCCACTAAATATAACTGTATCGGCTCCTTTTAGATTTAAACCTCCACCATAAGAAGCAGCGGTATTGTTTGCTATAGTTGTAGTTCCTCTAAATTCAACACGCTTTGCTCCAACAATGCAAACACCTCCACCTCCTACGTGACTCCCTGTTCCGGTAGTTTTATTATCAGAAATAGTAAAACCATCCAAAGTTACTGTTCTGCTTGAAGCAATATATATACCGCCTCCCTCTTTTGCCACATTGTGTGAAACAGTTCCTCCTGACAGACTTTGATTGGAATTGAAATAAATACCACCACCATTGCCTGTTGTTGCTTTATTGTAAGCAATAGTCGGTGCAACATTGAAATTAATTGTACCGCCATTGGCATAAATGCCACCACCTGCCGTAGCGGTATTGGTATCGCCCAATGCCCCGATAGTACTTGCCGTGGTATTGAAATTAAGCACGCCACTGCTCATATAAATACCGCCGCCATTGGTTGTGGCTGTATTGGCTTTGATTGTTGCCCCGACAATAGTAGTGGTACAACCGGAAGTATATATACCACCGCCACTTGTTGTGGCTGTATTGCCAAATATCTGTGTCCCTGATGGAAGGCTTAAATTGGCGACAGTATAGACACCTCCACCCAATTTGGTAGATGTATTGTTTTTTATAATCGTGGTACCTGTTACCGTTATTGTTCCCGCTGCATTATAAAAACCGCCTCCATGGTTGGTTGTGGCCGTATTGTTGCGTATCACCCCTATTTTGTTAAGACTCTTTGTGCCTGCTGCAGAATAAATACCACCGCCATTAGGAGCAGTGTTTTCATAAATTGTCATTCTTTCGTAGGTGTTGTTTATGGTTCCGTTGGTGATATACAAGCCACCGCCATAGGTTGTAGCGGTATTGCTATATATTTTCAAAGAATCCGTGGTTGTTGTGTTGTTTACAGCAAGTGTACCACCTGTCATTGCCACACCTGCCCCATTTTTAGCGGAATTGTTTGAAATATATACAGGTCTTATTGTATTTACCGTACCGCCTGCTATACAAATACCACCGCCATTACCAGTACCTGTGGTGGCTTCATTATAGGTGATATGTGTTGCAATATTGAAATTAAGGGTTCCGCCATTAACATAAATACCACCACCACTAACGGCAGTATTGGCTGCACCCGAACCGCCTATAAGACTTGTTTCATCTTTAAAGGTAAGCGTACCTGCATTTACATATACGCCACCTCCATTGCTTGCAGCCTCATTTTCGGTAATAGACGTAGCGGCAATATTGGAAGTCCCCGTATTGACATAAACTCCGCCACCATTGCCTGTGGCTGTATTGTTTCTAATAACTGTATTTATCTCATCATAATCGTCTATTGTTGCTCCTGCCATATAACAACCCGCTCCATCAACAGCCTTGTTATATATAACCCACAACAAAGTATCAATACCGTCAAAAGTAATATGTGTTCCATTGGTCAGATAAAGACCGCCGCCTTGTCGGGCAGAATCGTAGGAAATTATCATTGGAGCCTCTATTTCCC
>JAFZUH010000192.1 GCA_017618435.1 Bacteroidales bacterium
ATTGTAATATCCTTCAACACCTTGGCAAGCAAAACAGGGGCAATACACAAGGCTCCGATAGGCTTGCCTGCCTTATGAATATCTATTATCAACTGTTCTATTTGTTTATCCACCTGACAATCTGCACCCTGAAACGCATAGGTAAAGAAATTTTTAGCCACACCGAAACCACCCGGGAAAAGCACTGCATCAAAATCTTCTACACGAAAATCTTCCAATGGTTGAATTTGTCCGCGGGCTATTCTCGCCGCTTCCACAAGCATGTTTCTGCTTTCCGGCATTTCCTCGCCTGTCAAGTGATTGATAACATGATGTTGATTTCTGTTAGGTGCAAACATTTGATATGTACACCCATGCTCAACAACGGACAACATGGTCATTGTGGTTTCATGTATTTCGGAACCGTCTCTATGACCACAACCGCCAACTATGATTGCAAATCTTTTATTCATATTTTATGTTTTTTGATTTGCAAAGATAATAAAAAAACAGATACAAGTCTTTTTTATTTAAATGGAAACTTTTATGGTAAATATAACCTATTTTTTATATTCTTCTTTTTCTCACCTTAATAAAAAAGTATAGCCACAGGATTGTGGCTATACTTTTAAGAATTAGCAATCCAATCTCCTTATTGTACATTTTTTACAAGACGTACGGAATTGCCAACATAGCGATAATGATCATATACTGGATTCAGACTTGTTGAAGAGAAAAACAAGTCATACGCACTATTATCAAGGCACCAATTCCCACACCAATAGTACCCGTAGGAACCAACACCACGGACAGAAGTTCCTTCTCGAATACCTGCTGCAGGAAGAAAAACACAACCCGCATGTTCCAACATTGACCAATCGTAAATATCTATATTATTAGATGTATAAGCAGTATTGATATTGTCTGCTCCATTTAGTGTATAAGTATTTCTATTCCAATTGTCGGGCAATATAATTACACCACCTACACCATTGACTAGTGCTTTGGCATAACGCATCCCTGATGTTGTAGTACGAGTACCTAATAAATACCGCCATTCTCCACTTGTCAATGTACGCCATGTACCGGGGGCATCGGTTGTTTTTGTTTGAGGATTGTAGATGGCATTGTAAACACCCCAATCGTAATTAGTACCAGAAATACTTTCTCTACCATTACCATAATCTGAATAAGTTGTGCTGGTCATATTTGGATATTTGCTGTTATACCCACTTGTTCCCCAACCAAAAAGGTCCATCCAACCCGAATAAGAATTGCTATTGCCAGCACCAATAGTATCCCATTGATTGGGTGCAAAACGCCATGTACCTGAGGCTGTACCTCCTCCTGCAACAGCGTGAGTTGTTACTGTTACTGAATTTCCACCATTGGTAGCACTCCACTGCAAATTGCCGGGAGAAAAATAAACCGTTGTGTTTTCACCTACAGAAAATGGCTGTAAAACAACAGGTTCATCAGGGTCATCGGGAACATAACCGCCACCACTCTGCTCAAAAATAGCCGTATAGGTAGCCTCCTTTTTTACAACTATCGTACGAGGATTGTCGGTATTACCATCTTCCCATTTCACAAATTTATAAATACTCAAATTAGGGGTTGCGGCTATCTTTATTTCTTGCCCTTTTGCGTATGTACCGCCACCGGAAACCTTGCCCCATGATTCATTATTGGATTTTACCGTAATGGTAAACTCTTTTTTGCAAGCCGTAAACACAACTAAACTTGCCAAGACTAAAAACACTATTCTTTTCATTTCTAATAATATTTTAAAATAACCTAATTGCAACAATATAATATGCAAAGATAATACTTTTTTGCATAGGTTTTATCTTCCATTCTGTCCTTGTTTGGTGTTTTTTACAAAATATTATTTTTTTTAGAAAATACAAATCTGTTTTTCAATATAACAAAACAGATAAAAGTAAATACGACAAAAAAGCGGACTCGCTATTAAGTTTTTTAACTGTATTAAACACCTTATTTACAACACATTTATTTATGTCCATTATTTTCTTGGCAGAAAAAATCAACAAAAATGATTTTTGTATTAAAAAAAATGCTACTTTTGCATATCAAAACAAGCGGAAGTAGCTCAGTTGGTAGAGCACAACCTTGCCAAGGTTGGGGTCGCGAGTTCGAGTCTCGTTTTCCGCTCTTTTGTTATTCAATCATAAACATGTTGATATGATTGTTTTTCCTTCCTGCAAAATCAATTTAGGGCTTAACATTGTTACCAAACGCAATGATGGTTTTCACAATATAGAAACATGTTTTTTCCCTATTACAAGTTTATCCGATGTTTTGGAAATTGTTCCTAACAAACATTTTGCATTTTATCAAACAGGTCTTCACATTCAAGGCAATGAAGAAAATAATTTGGTGGTAAGAGCATTTAAATTGTTTCAGCAATATACCCATTGTGGCAATGTGAATATAGGTTTACACAAATGTATTCCTACCGGAGCGGGGCTTGGTGGGGGCAGTGCCGATGCAACATTCACCCTTTTGCTGCTCAACGATTTGTTCCAAACCCACTTATCTACCTCCCAATTAGTAGCCATGGCATCTCAATTGGGTAGCGATTGTGCTTTTTTCATCCAAAACAAACCGTCAATTGGCAAAGGACTTGGCAACGAACTCTACCCTGTAACAATACCGCAATTGCAAAATTGTTATATTATGTTAGTAAAACCCAACTTGTTTATTTCCACCGCTGATGTCTACAACAATTGCCGTCCCCAACAACCGTCAATATCTATTGCCGACATACTTGCCTTGCCTATAGAACAATGGAAAAATTTATTGATAAACGATTTTGAAAAGACGCTTTTTCCTCTTTATCCCCAATTGGAAGAGATAAAAAATATTTTTTATCGCCACGGTGCCGTTTATGCCTCCTTATCAGGTAGTGGGGCTACTGTTTTTGGCATTTTTCAACAAACCCCGCCAAAAATAAATTGGGAGAAAGACTATTTTGTCGCCTCCTCCCAAATTTCTGTTTTATAATCACTTGTTTTTACAAATGTTCTACATACCATTGGCAGGCTTTTTCCAAGCCTTCTTTTATTTTATATTGCGGACAATAGCCCAACAAACGTTCCGCTTTTTCTATGGAAGCCAAAGAATGGGGTATATCGCCGGCACGATTAGGTCCATACTGAAACGATATATCTGCAATTTTAGGATTATACTTAGACAAAATTTCTTTCAAATGCGATGCCAACTGATTCAATGTGGTTGTTTCCCCACAAGCCACATTATAAATGGTATTCAAGGCCTCTTTGTTTTCTGTTGTTGCGGCTAAATTGTTCATTTGCACTACATTTTCTATAAAAGTAAAATCGCGGGAATACTCTCCGTCTCCATTTATTTTGGGAGAACGCAAATTCAACAATTCTTTGACAAAAATAGGAATAACGGCAGCATACGTACTTTCTGTATCTTGCTTATAACCGAATACATTAAAATATCGCAAACCGATATAATCCAAGCCGTACAAGTCATGAAAAAGTTTGGCATACAATTCATTCACATATTTCGTTACCGCGTATGGCGAGAGGGGATTTCCAATATGTTCTTCCACTTTGGGCAACGTTTTTGAATCACCATAGGTCGAAGAACTACAAGCCGAAATAAATCTTTTCACGCCTGCATCGCGAGCGGCTACCAACATATTCAACTGTCCGCCAATATTGACTGCATTCGTTGTTATAGGGTCGTCTATAGAGCGTGAAACCGACCCTAATGCCGCTTGATGAAAAACAATATCAGCATCTTTGCAAGCCTCTCTACATTGCTCCAAATTGCGAATATCTGCTAAAAAAAACTGAAAATTGGGTAAAGTTTCCAAATGGGCTATATTCTCTCTTTTACCCGTGGAAAGATTATCCATACAAACAACAAAATTATTGTGTTGAACAAAAAAATCACAAAGATTAGACCCGATAAATCCGGCTCCTCCCGTTATTACAATCCTTTTATTGGTCAAAATTTTCATACCTTGTTATTTCCAAATTATCTTAAACAATGTTTTACAAACAATATGCACGTCATATCGCAAAGAGATATGTGCAATATATTCAAAATTCAGTTTTAGTTTTTCTTGCATAATTTGTTCTATATAAGTTTGTTCAGGATTTTCGGCTTGTGCCAGAATCTCATTTTCATTAATGTAGGCAATTGAGGCAATATCAGTCAAACCGGGACGGACAAGCAAAACTTTCCGTTGTTCTTCGGTATAATAATCCACATATTTCCGCACTTCCGGTCTAGGACCGACAATACTCATTTCCCCTTTCAAAACATTCAGCAATTGAGGCAATTCATCTGCTTTTGTTTTGCGTAGGTAATAACCTATTTTTGTAATTCTGTTATCGTGATTTCCAACGGTAAGCAAACCGTTTTTGTCTGCATTTTCTCTCATTGTTCTAAACTTCAACAAGAAAAAATCCTTATTGTCTTTTCCAACACGTATTTGCCGATAAAATATTCTTCCCTTTGAAGTTGTCTTTATCAAAATTGCTATAATCAACAATATAGGAGAAAGCAACAACAATCCTATCAAGGAAAATAAAATATCGAAAAAACGTTTAAAGAAATGTTTGTACATCAATAGGTTTCCTCCTCGTCTTCTGAATTTAAGATAGCACCACCACTTTGGACTTCTTGTTCCCAATTGGGGAATTGCAGTTCTCCCTTAACCGTTGAATGTAAAAGAC
>JAFZUH010000193.1 GCA_017618435.1 Bacteroidales bacterium
GGCATCTTGTTGGTATTTGCGATACATGGCATCAATTTCTGCAAATTTGCCTTCGATTTCTTTTTGCCAATTAAGGCTAAGACGGTTCAATTCGGCTTGTGCTTCCACATAACTCGGCATATTGTTGAGAATATAGTCAGAATCGATGTAAGCATATTTTTGTCCGAAAGACAATTGTACACAAGCCGTTATCATACATACAAACAATATTTTTTTCATAACAAAACTACTTTTTTTATTTATACTAATCAATTGTTTTTCCTATAGAGAAGTGGAATTGTGATTTGTTGGCAGATGTGTTGCCGGGTACTGCGTCAAATCCGTAACCCCAATCCAATCCAAGCAAGCCGAACATTGGCAAATATACTCTTACGCCGACTCCCGCCGAACGATACATGTCGAATGGCTGGTAGTCTTTCAGATTATTCCATGCTCGTCCTGCTTCTACAAAGCCTAACAGAAATATCGTTGCTGACGGATTTAGTGTAATGGGATAACGTAATTCCAAGGTGAATTTCTGATACAAAACGCCGCCACCGTCCGGAGACAACGATTCATCGCTATAACCACGCATAGCAACAATTTCACGGCTGTCGTACATATAAGTGGATGTCATGCCACTACCGCCCAAATAGAATCGTTCAAATGGGACAACACCGAGTTTTTTGTTGTAGGCTCCCAGTAAACCGAATTTGGCACGAACACTCAATACTAAATTTTCCACCAAATTGATATATTGGGCAATGTTGAATTTCCATTTGTGAAATTCCAACCATTTGAATTTTTGTGCATCGGTTAAGTCTGCATAATTTTTCTTGCTGAACAAAGAGTAGGGGGGAGTAAGTTGAACACTGAATAACATTTCTGAACCGTTACGCGGATAAATGGGGGCATCAACAGAGTTTCTGCCAATTGCGAAGGTGTAGCTGATTCCATTGCAACGTCCTGAATCCAATATAAAAGCACTGTAATTGTTTACGTAATAGTGTTGATAGGTCAAGGTGTTGTTCATAAAGAAATAGTCATCTGGCCATTTGAGTCTGTTGTACAAACCAACCGATACTTGGGTAATGTCAAATCGGTAATAGTTGGCACTTGTTTTGGCTGTTCCGTATGGCGAATAACGGCTATGCGATACACCAAGATTAAAGGCTATTGGTTTTTTCCCGCCTATCCATGGCTCCGTAAAACTGAAACTATAACTTTGAACAGCATTGGAATATATTTGTACTCTGAATCCAATGGACTGTCCGTCCCCGCTTGGTATTGGTGTCCAAGCGTCTTTTTTAAAGAATTTTCTTGTAGAAAAATTATTAAATGTTATACCGACAGAACCGTAAAACACTTTGGCACCCCAACCCAAAGACAACTCTAACTGGTCGGAAGAGGTTTCTTCTACTACGTATTCCAAGTCTACGGTTCCTGTTTTTTCATCGGCTTTGGGTATCACATTGAGTTTTTCTTGGGCAAAATATCCCAATTGTAATAATTGTCTTTGCGAACGAATAATATCACTACGGCTGAATGTTTGTCCCGGTGTGGTTGCCAATTCCCGCAAAATTACATTGTCTGATGTTCTTGTATTGCCAGAAATTGTTACTCTGTTGATGGTAGCCTTTGTCCCTTCTTTGATACGTATTTCAATATCTACAGAATCATCTTCTACCAGCACTTCAACGGGTACGGCATAATAAAACAGATACCCTTCATCTAAATACAATGAACTGACATCGGTGTTATTGGGGTTTCCGTTAAGATTACTTTCTAATAATACGGTGTTGTAAATATCACCTTTGGATATACCTAATATGGCAGATAAGGTTTCTGTGCTGTATTTGGTGTTGCCAATCCAATTGATATTGCGGAAATAATAGCGTTTGCCTTCTTCTATTTCAATGTCAATATTCATTGACCTGTCTCCTATAAGGTATATGGAATCTCTTTTTATATAAGCGTCTCTATAGCCTAATTCTGCCAATTTGGATAATAGGGCAACTTTATCGTTTTCGTATTTTTGCTGGTCAAATTTAGAGGATTTGAATCGGAATCTTACCCTATCGGAAAAATATCCGCTAAACAATTGCAACATATCTTTTCCCTTGTATTTTTCGTGATGACGAAAGAAATCAACAAGGGCTGTGTCGAATTTTTCTCCCGGTTGGAATAAAAATTTTGTTTTGGTTTCTTTCATCGCAGCACGCAATTTTGAAGATTCTATTTCATTATTGCCGATAATGTTGATGGTTCCAACCTTTACTTTTTTCCCTTTGTCTATGGATATTTCCAAAACAACAAAATTGCCGTTTAATGTATCAACTTTTTCAATAATATGGGTTTGAACATGGTAAAATCCTTTTTCTTTGTAGTAGTCTGTTATAACATTGTTTACAATGATTTTGAGATTTTCATTGACGATTCTGCCTTGTTGCAGATTGATTTTCTTTTCAAAGTCTTCAATATCGGTTTTTTTGATACCTTTATATATAATGGAACTCAACCTCGGCACTTCTTCGAGATAAATATCCAAAAAAATAAGATTGCCTTCTATTTTTGTTGCACTTATTTGTATATTGTTTTCAAACAATCCCATTTCGGATAGACGTTGTATTGTCTTTTTGATTTTATCTCCCGGAATTTGTATTTTGTCGCCTATGGAGAAATTCAAACTTCGCAAATCACACTTTCCTGTGCCGCTAAAGGTAATGCCTCCGATTTCATATTCTTTTGGGGAATTATAATCTACGTTGATACTTTTTTGCCCCTCCAATGTGATTTGAGAATGCAAGGTGCCTATAGCACCCCAAAGTAGGGCAATGAAAATAAAATTTCGCAGATTCTTAAATTTAAACATATATGCTTAACGAGAAAACCGTTTAAATATTATTTGTTTGTTGTAATTTGTTCACTTGTTTTTCCAAATCTTCTTTCTCTTTTTTGGTAATCGGCAATTGCTTTCCACAATTCTTCTTTGTTGAAATCAGGCCAATAGCAATTTGTAAAATACAATTCAGAATAGGCTAATTGCCAGAGTAAGAAATTACTGATTCTATATTCTCCGCTTGTTCTGATTAACAAATCAGGGTCATTGTTGGAGTCTGTAAGCAGATATTTTCCAAATAAATTTTCATCAACAGCATCTATGTTGATTTTATTTGCCATAATATCTTTTGCCATATTTTTTGCGGCATTGGTTATTTCCCAACGTGCCCCATAACTAATGGCTACTTGTAGTAACAATGCTTTATTGTTCGCCGTTGCTTGTTCCACTTTTTGCAATGATGCCAAACAATCTTGATTTAAAAGAGAAAGATTGCCAATTGCTTTAAATGCAATGTTTTTTTCTTGCAAATTGGGCAATTCGTCCTCACATGCTTTAATGAAAAGATGCATCAGCCCATTCACTTCATCTTGGGGACGATTCCAATTTTCAATGGAGAAAGCATAGATGGTAATACATTTCACCCCGCACAAAAGTGCACCTTCCAATGTTTCTCTTACAGCCACAGCACCTTGCTGGTGTCCGAATAGGCGAGGTTGATTTTTTTGTTTTGCCCAACGTCCGTTGCCGTCCATAATAAGGGCTATATGTTTGGGGATTATGCCCGCTTTTATTTCATCAAGCAACGATGACATTAGTATTGTTTTTATTTTCTTTTTAGATGTTTAGTGGTCGTTTTGGAACGTAATGGAGAGGCACAACCTTTGGAAACATCTGTTATTTTAAAAGTAAAATTAAGGGTTAAAAAGGAATACCAATCGTTGGCATCGCTTGTTTTTCTTGCCGTGCCGGCTTTGTGAAAATCAATCACGGGATTTCCTTCAGCATCGGTTACAGGTTTTCCGTCTTTGTCTTTTTTCTGGGCAGTTGTTCTGTCTGCCAAATCTGCTATCAATTGCGAGCGATATTCTATCAACAATTGTCTGTCAGGATAATATCCGCCGACATCGTCAAGATAATCGGTGAATGTATATCTGAAACCCCATTCTATTCCGACACTATAATATTTTAAGAAATTTACACGTAATCCTATTCCAAAAGGTATTGCCACACTGGTTAGCGAATATCTTTTTTTGTCATAGGTATTACCTTCGGCATCTGTTTTGTTCAGTTCTTGACCTTCGGTGCCAAGTGCTTGCAAATCGTACCATTTCCCGTTCAATTCGGCTTGGGGATTGAATGAAAACAAGGCTATACCTGCAAATAGGTACGGACTGATAAAATTTTTACCGGGTTCGTTGTATAATTTCAAAAAATTAATTTCCATTTGTGCTGATAATTCAGACAAATTGGAACGGAAATTAAGATTGCGTTCTGCTGTTCCCGTTTTGGCATCGTCTGCATACAAACTGCCAAAGAGTGCTGTCGCTTTAAATGCAAAACGTGGATTAATGTTATAACGAAACAATAATCCACCTGCAAATCTCGCTCCTTTAAAAACACCTTTAGGATTCAAATCGCCCATATAAAACGATGTTCCTGCACATATTCCTATTTCTGCCGATTGACTTTTTGCAAGTCCAATAATCAAAAATGTAAGAACAAATACAAGAAATCGTTTCATAGGTGTTTGTTGTAATGTCAAAAAAACGTTTATTAGTATCTGCTACGACTTCTTTTCTGGTTGCTGATAACATAGCAGGCACCTATTTCAACGAAGAAAAATGCATCTCTGTTTATTGCATTGCCTCTAATTTGTCCTGGTGAACTTGCACCATCAGGGTCGTTTCCGCTTGCAAAATATCTGGCCATTTCCGCTTTCTTTTCATCATTGGTTTCGGCTAACACTTGGTCGTATACAGCTTTGGGTGAAAAGAATGTGGTACTAACATCATCTAAATAGTCAGTTGTAGTTATGTGCATAGTTGCTTCTATTTTCATTGCAAACGATGGTGTAAATACACGTTTGATACCCAAACCTAAAACACCGCTGCCTTGAATCAATGAAGGTTTTTTTCTGGTTTTTAACAAACCTTGTCCTTCTGTATATAATTTTCTTAAAGAATACCATTTGTCATCAGTGTACTTGCCTTTGCAATCCCACCAAAATACACCGCCTTGAAGAATCAGGTACATTGACAATGGAATACCAGAAATAACACCGCTTCTGTATTTGCAATTGCCTGATGTCTTTCTTCCGAATGCCGATTTGCCAAAAGAAGATTTTTTAAATGCAGACATGGTTTGTTTTAGAAAATAAAATTCTATACCAGCAGTTAATTCAACAACATCGGTAACACGTGACAAAGCCCGATGGTTTCTCATAATTTCTTCAGAATAACCATCGCTGGAGTTAAATCTTGTGTAAGATAAATCTGTCTTGAATGCAACACCGACGTATGTGTTTTTGTTTTGGGTAAAAGAATAGCCTAATGTATAAACAGGAGCCATTGCTTGATAATCAAAGTCTTTCAAACCATGTGTTCCTGTTTTTGCAGAGCCACCCAAGTCTCCCATCATGGTTGACCAACCCATTGAAAATGACAACATGTGTTGTTGCCCTACCCATTTTTGTGCTGAAGCACAACTGCATATACTCAAAAGTACTACAAGCGTTTTAAGTGCTAAATGTTTTTTCATTTTATGTTATTATTAATAATAATTTTCTATTAAACAAATGATATTTACTTAATTCTGCAAAGGTATAATTTTTTTTGTTTATTTTCAATTTATTTCACAATTTTTTTTCCGTTTGGAAAATTTTAAATAATCTTTGCTTCCAAATCGAAAGCATCGGCTTTGATTATTTGGGCATTGTAAAAATTTCCAACTGATATATTTTGATTGTCATTACTATGAATGACAATGGTATTATCAACTTCAGGAGAATCGAATTCTGTTCTGCCAATAGCATAATTGCTATTCGTTTCGTCAATGATAATTTTTAGTGTTTGCCCGATTTTTTGCTGATTTTTTTTGAATGAAACATTATGTTGAATGTCCATAATTTGTTCTTGTCTGCGTATTTTTTCTTTAGAGGAAATTTTATCGGTCAAATTTTTACCTGCAGGCGTATTTTCCTCATGCGAATAGGTGAAAACCCCCAGCCTGTCAAAATATCCTTCTTGCACAAAATCAGTTAATTGCTGAAAATCCTTTTTTGTTTCAGTCGGAAAACCTACAATGAGAGAGGTGCGTAAGGCTACATCGGAAATTTCGGTTTTGATGGTGTCCAAAAGTTTTCGTATTTTATCGCCTGTTATTTTCCTGTTCATTTGTTGCAGCACATTGTCACTAATGTGTTGAACAGGCATATCAATATATCGGCAGATATTAGGATGCTCTTTTATTATATCCAATAATTGTAAAGGAAAAGAATTGGGATAAAGATAATGTAATCTAATCCATTCAAATCCGTTTATTTTTGCCAATTCTTCCACTAATTTGGGCAGTTGGTAGTCTTTATGGAGGTCATAGCCATAAAAAGAAAGATCTTGTGCCACCAAAATCAGTTCTTTTACACCTTGGTCTGCCAAGATTTCTGCTTCTTGTTTGAGTGTAGCTATTGATTTTGATATTTGTTTGCCGCGTATTTTGGGTATGGCACAAAACGCACATTGATGAGAGCAACCCTCTGAGATTTTTAAGTAAGCATAATGTTGGGGAGTTGAAGTTTTGCGGCAGAGCATTCTTTCGGGATAATAGGTTGCCTGCAAAAATTGCAATATGTTTTCTAAGGCATTACTGCCCAAAAATATATCAACTTCAGGTATTTCTTTTTTTAAGTCATTTTTGTATCTTTCTGCAAGACAGCCATATACAATTAAAACTTGAATTTGTTTGTCTTTCTTTAATTGTACGCATTCCAATATTTTGGCAATAGATTCTTCTTTGGCGTCAAGAATAAAACCGCAAGTGTTTATAATTGTAATAGGTTGTGGGGTAGGGCTTTCGTGATAAACTTTAAAATCGTTGGCTTCCAATTGATAGGCTAATTGTTCCGAATCAACCAAGTTTTTGGAACAACCCATTGTGATAATGTTTACCTTGCGTTCTACCAATGGATTTTTTCTGTTTTTACTTGCCATCAGAAAATTGACACTTGCCATATTATTTTTTTGTTTTATCTATAATCGTTTTAACAATTTGCCCATTTTTGTATTTTACGCGATAATAAATTTCACCGTTTTCTTTGTAAGAAGACCACGTGCCTATTTTTTCCATGTTTTTGTATTGTCCCTCGTTTTGTTTGTTGCCATTGGGGAAATATTCAATCCATTTGCCATTGGGGAGATTGTTTGAAAAGGATTGTTTGCGTTGTATATTACCTTTTCTGTCATAAAAAGCCCAAGTGCCTGACCGTTTGTCTATATTGTATTTACCTTTATTTAAAGGTAGTCCCAATTCACTGAAAGATTCCCAAAAACCTTGTTTCTCATCTTTTTGGAAAGACCCTTTTTCCTTGATTTTTCCTGTAGGCCAATAGGATATATGTTGTCCGTTACGTAAATTTTTCAGATAGTCTGTCTTGTATGATAACAATCCGGAACTAAACCAGCCTTGCCATGTGTTGCACATTTTTCCATTGCAGAAATAGCCTTCCGTTTCTTTTTTGCCCGATTCATACCAAGAAATCCATAAACCGTCTTCTTTGTTATCAGAGAAACTGCCTTCCCGTTGTTTTTTGCCCGATTCGAACCAAGCAGTCCATGTGCCATTGCGTTTACCTGCTTTAAAATCGCCCTGTTTCCATTTTTCACCTGTTTCGTAATAGTATATCCAAGTGCCGTCTTGATTGCCATTGACAAAATTGCCGCTGCTGCCAATCTGACCATTATTATAATAGAACAACCATTTTCCGTTTTGTTTTCCTGCAGTCAAATTGCCTTTCATTTCAATTGTGCCGTTGGAATAATACCAAGTGGCTTCACCTTCAATTTCTCCGTGTACGTAATTGCCAATAAAAGCAAGTTGCCCGTTGGGGTGATATTCTTTGCAAATACCTTCTATCAAATCGTTTTGATATGTGCAAGTTTTGCTTTCTTGTCCGTTGGTGTAGAAAAATGTCCAAGTGCTGTCTTTTTGATAATTTTTGAAATAGCCGATGCTTTCTTTTTCTCCGCTTTCATACCATGATTTCAGTATGCCTGTTTGCGGATAATATTCCGATTGAAGTTTACCGCTTTTGTACCATGCTTGCCATTGTCCTATTTTTTGTCCTTGGGCAAAATTGCCTTGCATGGCTTTTTGTCCATTGGTATAATAGTATATCCACAAACCCTCTTCTTTGTCGTTGATTAGGTTGCCCTCGCTTTTTTTATTGCCGTTTTCCCAATAATAGATGGTATTGTCTTGGGCGTTTCCCAAGATATAAAAGCCGAGAAATATAACAATTAATATTTTTTTCATAAGCACAAATTATTCTTCTTCAGTAAAATACAATTGATAAAATTGCATGCCCATTTCTTCATCAAAGCCTCTTCTGATAAAATCGCGTTTGCCGTGTACATAGACATGAAAGTTCTTGTCCAATTTGATAACGCTTTTCATTATTTTTGCCATTTTCTTTACGGCAGGTTCCGAAATATTAAATTCATCAGCAACTTTAATGCCTCGCGATTGTTCAAAGTCGGTTTTGAAAGATTTGAAATTATTGATAATATCTTCGTGTTGAATAACGTCTTCCGTATAATCTTCCATAGAAAAATCATCATTTTCTTTGAAAAATTGCATAGAGCGGTTCAACAAGTCGGCTTGTTGGTCTTTGGTGATGTTGTATTGTTGGGGGAGTTGGTTTTTGACAAAATCATGACACATATTCATCACTTGTTGGGTTTGGAAATATTCATCTTCGTTTTGTTGCAGTCCCAAAAATGAATCTATCCAATAGAAGGCATTATCGCCACGGGTGGCCTTGTCAAACGCTACTGCCACGCAACCGTTTCCGTCAGTATTGAAAGCGAGACAGCCTTTGTCTATTTTGCCCAAGCCGTTGCCA
This sequence comes from Bacteroidales bacterium, assembly GCA_017618435.1. GTDB lineage: Bacteria > Bacteroidota > Bacteroidia > Bacteroidales > WCHB1-69 > UBA1205. Next base: position 8,937 of record JAFZUH010000193.1, read on the forward strand.
TATTGCAGTTGTATGTTCAATTGATTGTTTTCGGCTGAAGTTTGAAGAAAAATTTCTTTTTTTTCAACTTTAAACAAACCTACAGCATCAACCAATTGTCCTTCGTAACAACAATTTTTGAATTTGATGACATAAAATTCGCCTTTGGCAATATTTTCGCTTGCACTCATGGCATACAACGATTTTACCAACAAAACAGATTGGGGATATAGCGGATTTTCGTCATTTAAAATAGACATAACAAGTTGATAGGTTGTATTTTGTTCGCCGTCTATTTCGGGCATGAAATGATAATAGGCTTCTTGTTTGAATGGAGAAATGAAAAATTCGGTCAAGTCTTCATTCATCTCCATAGGAATGGTTAATGTGTTTGGAGAAATCATTATTCCTCCCTCCGGATCCATTTGGCTACCTACACGATGAACGGCAAGGCTTACAATTCGGGTGTCTTCGTTAAAAAACATATTAAAAATTCAAAAATGGATGTTTGCAGTCTTGGGCTTCTTGTGAGATAGCGGCATTTCTGATTTCATAAACCATTTCAATGCACGGTTTTGCCGCTTCCAAACCAAAGCCTTTACCTGATAAAATATGTTGATAACTAATGGTATGAAGGTCTGTAAATCCGTTTGTGAATTCCAATTCTTCACCTTCAATTTGAATGGAACGATAGGTGGTTTGTCCTTTTTCTTTGATATGTTGAGGCAAATAAGTAGAATCTACGCTCAAAAACCAACGCACGCGTGCACGTTTGAGTTCCAAATAGCCGGCGACAACATGATTGTCTCTATAGTGGACAATATTTGATTTAACCTCTCCAAAAATATATTGCAACATATCGAAAAAGTGCACTCCGATATTGGTGGCCAATCCGCCGGATTTGGACACATCGCCTTTCCATGAAAAATGAAACCATTTGCCACGGGAGGTGATGTAGGTGAGGTCTATGTCATAGATTTTATCACTTTTGTCCGCATCTATTTTTTCTTTTAAGGCCATAATAGTCGGGTGGTGCCTTAGTTGGAGTATGTTATATACTTTTTTGCCTGTTTCTTGTTCCAAGGCTGCCAAGGCATCTATATTCCATGGGTTTAATACAAGGGGTTTTTCGCAAATAGCATCTGCACCGTTGAGCAAAGCCATTCTGATATGGGCATCATGAAGATAATTGGGGGTACAAATACTGAAAATATCCACACAATTGTCTTTTTGCAAATGTCTTAATTTATATATATGTCTTTCAAAACGCTCCGGTTCTGTAAAAAAATCGGCTTGCGGAAAAAAACTGTCAATTATTCCTACGCTGTCGTTTTTGTCTAATGCGACCAATAAATTATTGTTTGTTTCTTTTATTGCTTTTAAATGACGGGGAGCAATATATCCGGCTGCTCCAATTAAGGCAAAATTTTTCATATTGATTAATTATAAGATTTCAGAGACAATATTATTTTCCAATTTATATTTTATTCCGCTTTCTTTACAAGTGGCAAAGCCGTGTTCGTCAAAATGCAACTTGCAACCGTTACGGCTCATCCAGCCTGTTTGTCTGGCAGGGTTGCCAACCAAAAGGGCGAAGTCTGGCACATGTTTGGTAACAACGGCACCTGCACCGATAAAGGCAAATTTGCCTATATTGTGCCCGCAAACAATTGTTGCGTTGGCTCCGATGGTGGCTCCTTCGCCGACATGGGTTTTGAGATATTGGTTTTTTCGATTGATTGCACTACGAGGATTGATAACATTGGTGAAAACCATAGAGGGACCCAAAAAAACATTGTCATCACAAGTTACACCTGTATAAACAGATACATTGTTCTGTATTTTCACATTATTGCCCAAAACTACTTCGGGAGAAATGACAACATTTTGTCCGATATTACAATTTTCCCCTATCGTACAATTGGACATAATATGTGAAAAATGCCATATTTTTGTACCTTTTCCAATTTTACAACCTTCGTCTATTATTGCGGTTTCGTGTGCTTGATAGTCCATATCTTTATTTTTGGCAAAGATACGCAAAAAAAATGAATCTTGGGGCTAAAAAGTTTATTTTCTTTTTCTCACAGCAAAACCTTTTCTTTTAGTGGAGCGAAAAAAGGTTTATTTAATGTGTCCGTACAAAATACAAATACGGCTGCCATAATAAAACAAACCTGCAAATTATTTTCCACCTCTTAATTTGCAGGGATATTCCGACAGACTCAATGTCCGCAACAAAAAAAGGGACGATATACATCGTCCCCCAAATATTTTAATTATAAACCAAATTTCAATGTTCTATTCTTTGACGAATTTTATTTTCTGATAGCCTGCCGACAATACATATACACCCTTGGCAAGGTCGGCTATGTCTATGCTCATATTTTCGGTGACAGGTTGTTGTTTCACTTTTCTGCCTGTCATATCGTATATTTCCACTGCTTTCACATTTGTTTCCGTCAAGCCGTTTACATACAGCATATTCTTGGCAGGATTCGGATAAACGCTGACTTGTGCATTTGTTGCCTCAGCATCTTCTATGGCTGTGGTATTCTTTTCGGTAACATTTACATCATCTATATACCAAATATGTCCGTTTTTACCCTTATATTTGAATGCGATATATATGTTTTGACCTTTATATGCCGACAAATCAACGGTAACTGTCTTCCAAGAAAGAGACGGACTTGTCTGTTTACATACTTCTTGAAAACTGCTTGTGGCGTTTGTAGTTTTGCTTACCCATACTCCTTCGTACCGATAATCATCGGGTGCACTCTCATACGTTTTAAATGTCAAAGTAACAACATTGCTGGTACTTTTTATGGCTAATTTTGGTGAGATGAGCCAACCTTCTTGTATAGAATCGCTCAAAAAACCGTGACAAGCGGTATGTTTTCCTGTTGGTACAGTAATCTCACGTTCTCCTCGTCTGTGCCAATACGATGTTTGCCATTTATTATATTTGTCAATATCACGTTTCTCCCAACAAGCCCATGAAGTGGCACCGTTTTCAAAGCTTTCATAAAATGGTAAAGAACGAACAGATGTACTTGCACAAGTAGGTTCGTTTACATACATTTTTATGATATTTTCACAACTGGTAGGGGAATATTTTACGCTGCCGTCTTTCCATATCTTACTGGTACCTCCCATTTTCCCCGCATAATATACGCCAGCGGTATTGGCAACAACGGAATTTATGTTGCAACTGCCGGATACGGTATGACTATGTAAAACGGAACCGTTTTTCCATACTTTCAATGTTGAACCTTCCCAACCGCAAACATAAATATCACCCGCATCGATATACATATCATTTACACAGGCATCATTACTGCTTGA
>JAFZUH010000194.1 GCA_017618435.1 Bacteroidales bacterium
CCTGCAGAAACAGCAATCACATAGTCATCGTCCAAATCTTCGTATTCGGCTTTGGATAGGGAGAGGGAATATTCTCCGGGCTTGATGTCTTGGAAAGAATACGTTCCGTCACTACCTGTTTGGATGGTTGTTCCTATCGGACGGAGTTTCACATTGGCGTTTTTTACAGGCTCACCTGTAGCATAATCGGTTATTGTACCGTATATTTCACCTGTTTCCTCTTTTTTCTTGCATCCTTGCCATACCATTATCACGGCAAGGAGTATCACTGCTATTGAAAATATTTTTTTCATATTAATGTAATTGGAAATCTACTTGGGTTTTACGATCACGATATATAATTACATGTTGCGTACGGGGGTAAATTTCAATACAACACTGTCTACTAGAATGGTATTTTTTTATTCCATGGCTTTTGTCAGCATATTTAAATGCCTCGTCAGGTATAACCATTTCGTAAGTTCCGTCCATCCCTGTTACTGCACTACCGATAGTAGACGCATTGATTGGGTATAAGTCGACTTGTATTCCTGCTGCAGGATTTGACCCATTAAACACAGTCCCATAAACAATAGTTTCATTTGCTCCTTTTTTGCATGAGTTCAGCCCTATACACAACAAAAGAAATAATACTGAATATTTATATAGTTTCATGGTTCTCATTGTTTTTTACTTTTTTTCCATTACCAAACTTACATTGATTGTTTCTCCACCAATGACATTTACCAATTTGCGGTTTGTTACATAACCGTCTTTTTGTACCGTAAGCGTATATTGTTGGGCTTCAAGTTCCAAGAATTCAAATTGTCCATCTGTACCTGTATAGGTGTTTTTGGCTGTCGGTGTAAGTGTTACTGTGGCTTGTTTCACAGATTCACCGGTAGAAACATCTATCACCGATCCTACAATATCACCGAAAGTATCATACGCTTCCGGTTTGCAGGCGGAAAAAAGACCTGCTATTGTAAAAAACAATAAACTAATGACTATTTTTTTCATTTTTCATTTAAAATTTTAAGTTCATAACTATACCGCTATAATCCGGAGCAAAGCAAGGAGCAAAAGACAAAGATTTTCCATCGACAGACAAGTGTGGTTTGCCCTTTGCCACAGCCCCGTCAATCACATTCCAGATATACAAGGCGACTGCTCCACCAATGCAAGCGTTTCGGGTAATGGCACAAATTCTCGAATTGTGTGCGTAATATTCCTTCATTTTCGAGTTGTGGGTCTGTGCTATCTTTTGGGAGTAGTTCACCCGCATAAATTCCGTGGTAACAATTCCGCCGATAAGCAATACTTCTCCTGTAATAAAAGCAATACCCTTTCCTGTACTTCCTTTGTATATCTGTGCCATACCCGGAACAAATACACGGGCAGAAAAAGGATATTTATCTACAGAAGATACACTTTCAGGAGTATATGTAGGATTTTTCAGTGTTTGATAAAGGAAATAGGCTGCCCCGTCTTTATCAATATACTCCGCAATATGCGGTGCTTTCATCCAAATATCATCCATTACCCCAACAGTTACATGCCTGCGACGTTCAATTTCTTGTTGTGCCATTTGCCGCATTTTTGTCAAATCGCTTTCTCCGCGTATAACAACAACTTCAAGATATGATTTGTCCAAATCTCTGTGGTAAGATTCCGAAGCCCATGTGGGTTTTTGTTTGTTCGTTTGAGCAAAAACAAACGAGGAAAACGACAGTGTACAGAATATGCACACTGCCGTAAAGAAAACCAAAATTCTTCCTTTCATAACTTACTACTTTATATCAAATGCTTTAAATGCAGATTCTCTGAATGCCTGTTCGTTTTTACGCAATTGTTCTTTTGCACTTGCAGGTATGCTGCTCTTGTTTTCCAAATCATCAATGAGTGTTTCTACAAGTTGCTTTTTGCGAACGAGAATACTCATATACATATTTCTGTAGCCGGCATCATCTACGGGACCGAATTCCCTGCAATCCTCTTCTGTATCGTCAAGAAAACGGTCAATAATCTGTTCACCGGCACTTTCAATATGTGAAGCCTCTGAACTTTTGGCATCCATATCCATCTGGTCAAAATAATCACGGACAACCGCTCTGTATTTTCCGCCGATTTTAGACTTTACTTGTTGGCGAAGACTGTTCAGTTCTTTATTAATAAGAACGGTAAAATCTTTTTCGCCGTCACCGCCAGATTTGATTCTGATAAACCCGCTGGCTGCATAGTATTCATTGTCATCGTAACGCTGGCAGGGTTGTACTTCGGTTTGTACTTTTATGGGTGTATTTGCTTCTCTGTTTCTCATTCTGTCGTTGCGACCGTCTCTATTGCTTTGTGCAAAAATAGCCTGAGAAAAACCAATGCAAAAAACTATCACCAAAAACTTTTTCATTTTCATTTAGTTTTGATAAATAAATAATTATTGTCTTTCGTTTTTGAAATCATCATAGGAATCTTGACGGTCTTTTTCAAAAACTTTCCAAGCGTCTTCTCTAAACTTCTGTTCATCGAAACGCAAACGGTCCTTTTGTTCTTGCGAAAGTCCCTTAGCCAATGCATCTACAAGACCTTTCTTGCTGATTTTGATACCGATATACATAATGATTTTGCCTTCTCCATCTGGACGTGTTTGTTCACGACAATATTCCATCACATCATTCAAATAGGTGTCCATAATATTTTCACCTGCACTTTCAATATGGGAAGCCTCGGAACTGTTTTCGTCAATATCCATTTGGTCGAAATAGTCTCGTATTACTTGTTTGAATGCAGATTTTATTTTTTGTTGCATTTGTTGCCTTGCTGCTCTCACAGTGGCAGTAGCCAAAGTGTTTTGTTGGTTGAATGCTCTGCGACGGGAAGCCATAGCAGTGTACCATTCTTCGTCATCGGGAATCCAGCAAGGCACCTTATAGGTAGTGTATGCTGCTTCTTCGTTAGCTTTTCTGTCTGCTTCCGCTTCTGCAGCGTCGGCTTTTTTCTTTGCTTCTGCTTCTGCTTCAGCGGCACGTTTGGGTGCATTGCGGATACTATCCATTTTCATTTCATGCAAAAGTCTTGCTTCTTCTGCTTTCATGGCCTTTTTTTCTTTTTTTGTTTGTCCCATTACAGGATTGCAAATCATTGCGGCGGCAAATACCACCAATAGAACGAATATGTTCTTCATCTCAAAAAACACCGTGTTATATCCCATCCGGTACGTCGGTTTTAAAATTGTAAAACATATAAAATTTAATTGCAAAGGTGCAACTTATTTTATTGTTTTGTAGTTGATTGTATTGCCCAAAACAGGCAATTGCCCATTTCGGGCAATCAATGTAAAGATGCTGAGAAAAACTTAAAAAAATCTGTATTGAGGGCTTTACATATTAATAGTAATTGATGAGTGTCTATGATGTCTTTGAGAAAAATCTTATTGATAGTGCGAGGGTGGACATGTATCTGTTTCGCAAGCCATTGGTTTGTTTTACCTTGGCGGCGTAGTTCGTCCCGAATAAGCGTGCCTATGTGTATCTGCATAATCGTGTTTGCGTTTTTCAGCGTTTGAACTTACCGATGATGCAGGTACACCAACACATACCTCAGGGACATAAAGAAAGCGTGAACTTTACTTATGTGCTCTGAGGTATTTGGCGTAACCCGCAATATCAAATAAGTTCCGTCCACGCTATGAGTGGACGTTCGCCGAACTTATTCTTGATATTGCATCTTTTAATCGCCAAATTTTCAGAGCATATCGAATAAATCGCAAACGCTATGGTTAATAATATGTTTGGTTTAAAATTTACATTCTTGTTTTATTGTTGTTTTTTTTATAGGTTATAAAAACAATCCGCTTCCCATTGGACAGGATTGTGCTTTATGTATTTTGCTATATCGTTTGTTTCTGTTCGTGTGCGTATAATGTGGTCATGGTATCTTGGTTGCCAAGCAAAGCCTATGTTGTGTTGCAAAATTAGCATTTTTTTACATTATATTAATATATAAAAATTATCGCCAAGTGGTTTTGTAGGCGTCTTCGATGTGGTGAATGGAGTATTGTTCCCCTTTGAGTACAATGGCGATAATGTCAAAACGGATTTCTTCGGTGTGGTGAAATTTGTCTATATATCGTTGGGCGGCGGTGATAATATTTTTTTGTTTTTGCTTGGTTACAAAAACTTCGGGCTGTCCCATATAGGTTCCCGTTCTTGTTTTCACTTCCGCAAATACGATATATTCATTGTTTTTGGCAATAATATCCACCTCGTAATTGCCACAATGCCAATTTCTGTGCAAGATGGCAAAGCCCTTTTTTTCGAGGTATTGGCAAGCCAGATTTTCTCCGTAGGTTCCTATGTCGTTGTGTTCTGCCATTGTTTTGTGAAAAATATCTGCAAAAGTATAAAATATTTCTATAAGCCTGTCATTTTTCTTTCAGCGGGGCATGTATTTTTCTATGTTAAATTTTGTCGCCAACAGCATTTGCATTGATTTTTGTATTATCTTTGCGTTCAGATATGGCAATGAAAGATAATCACGATTTGTATTTGCGGTTGCGGCAACGCTATCCGGTCTTTTCTTTTGAGGGTTTTTCCTATGAATTGAAAGAAAATGATTTGTTGTTGCATTTTGACTTCCGTGTGGGGAACGATATACGTTTCACCCCGACAAGCAGGATAAAATATCATAAGGATTTCAGCGGTTTTTATCAACAATATCCGCTATCGGTTTTGGAACCTTTGATTTTTTCTATCGGTATGATAGAAATGGTCAGTTATTGGAAAGCGACCTGTTCGCCTGTCATTCATATCAAAGCCGGTGCCTTGGACAAGAATGCGACAGGCTTTTGGAAAAAATTATTTTTCAACGGCTTGGGTGAATTTTTCTATGTGAACAACATTCAGGCAAATATGGATGATTTTGTCCGATTAGAAACGGACAATCAACCAATGCCGCCCAAATTGCAGATTGCTTTGTCTGAACAAACCATTGTCCCGATAGGAGGGGGCAAGGATTCTGTGGTTACTTTGGAGTTGTTACGCAAAAGCGAAGATATTATTCCGATTATAATGAATCCGCGTGGAGCAACGACAGATTGTGCCAAAATAGCAGGCTTTGAAAACGATTTTTTTGAAATAGACAGAAAAATTGACGGTAAATTGTTGGAATTGAATGCTCAGGGATTTTTGAACGGTCATACGCCTTTTTCGGCTATGTTGGCATTCTATTGTGTGTTGTTGGCTGTTTTGTCCGGACGGAAAAATATAGCGTTGTCCAATGAAAACAGTGCCAACGAAGCCACCGTTATCGGAACGGAAGTCAATCACCAATATTCCAAGTCGTTTGAATTTGAACAAGATTTTAGAAATTACGTGGCTACTTATTTGCACGATACGGTCAATTATTACAGTTTTTTGCGACCGATAGCGGAATTGCAAATTGCCTTTTTGTTTGCTCAACAAAAAGATTATTTTCCAGTGTTTAAAAGTTGCAATGTGGGCAGCAAAACCAATCAGTGGTGTGCCAATTGTGCCAAATGTCTGTTTTCTTTTATCATCTTGTCGCCATTTGTCGATAAAGATGTGCTGGTCCATATCTATGGCAACAATTTGTTTGACAACGAAAGCCTGTTGCCTTATCTCAAAGAATTGTGCGGACTATCAGCCGTCAAGCCCTTTGAATGTGTCGGAACGGTGGAGGAAGTGTGCTTGGCTTTGACAGCAACGCTACAACGCTATCAAACATTGCCGCCTCTATTGCAGTTTTTTGCAAATACAGCATTGTATCAGGAATATAAAGAAAAAAAATTCGCTTCGTTTTTGCATCAATGGAACGAAGAACATAATTTGACAACAACGAATGAAACTTTGTTAAAACAAGCCTTAAATATAACGAAATGAAAATAGCGGTTTTGGGTGCCAAAGGGCAATTGGGAAGAAAAATTAACGATTTGTCAGCATTATATACACAACATAGTTTTGTTTTTGCTGATATAGATGAGTTGGATATAACCAAACAAGCGGAAGTGGAACAGTTTGTTGCAGCACAGCAACCCGATGTTATCATCAATTGTGCTGCCTATACTGCCGTGGACAAAGCCGAAACAGACTACGACAAGGCCAAACTGCTCAATGCCGTGGCGGTGGGCTATTTGGCAAATGCCGCCAAACAGCACAATGTGTTTTTTGTGCATGTGTCCACCGATTATGTTTTTGACGGCACCAATTGCAGACCCTATTTGCCAACCGATGCCCCAAATCCTGTTTCGGTGTATGGTGCAACAAAATTGGAGGGGGAAAAATTGTTTATAGCCAGCCAATGTCGTGGGGCTATTGTCCGCACTTCGTGGCTGTATAGCGAATATGGCAACAATTTTGTGAAAACCATGCTTCGCTTGGGCAAAGAAAAACCATCGTTGAATGTTGTCTGCGACCAGATAGGCACGCCGACCTACGCCGGAGATTTGGCTGATGCCATTTTGCAAATAACGATGAACAACCAACAGATAAAACAGCAGGAAATATTCCATTTTTCCAACAACGGCGTGGCATCATGGTATGATTTTGCCCATACGATTATGGAAATGGCCGCTTTGCCATGTCAGGTTATGCCGATTAGAAGCAGCGAATATCCTACACCCGCTCAAAGACCTTTTTATAGTGTGTTTGACAAAGTGAAAATTGCACAAATGTTTCAAATTGCCATTCCTTATTGGAAAGACAGTCTGAAAGTTTGTATAGAAAAATTGCAAATGCATTCCTAAACGTGTGGGCATGACAAGTGCAGATTTTGTTCAAGCCGTAGAATCCCACATGGATTTTGTCCCCACCCTTGACCAAAGGCACGCCATAGAAATGTTTGCCGATTATTTGTTGAATTATCAATCCGATAATTTAATGCTGCTAAAAGGTTATGCCGGCACGGGCAAAACAACGCTTATCAGTGCGTTTGTGAAAACGCTTAGGCAAATGAAAGTCCATACGGTTTTGTTGGCTCCGACAGGACGGGCAGCCAAAGTGCTGGGCAATTATACCCAGCGGCCAGCATATACCATTCATAAGGAAATATATAGAATTGTATCAACTACAAATGGGAACAAATTGAAGTTGAAGCAAAACACCTATGCCAATACGATTTTTTTCGTAGATGAGGCTTCGATGATTTATGATGCCCAGTGTTCCATACAAAAATCCGTGTTTGACAGGCGGAGTCTGTTAGATGATTTGTTTGCTTATGTCAATGAGGGAAAACATTGTGCATTGGTATTTATCGGGGACAATGCCCAATTGCCGCCCGTTGGCAGTATGTTCTCACCGGCTTTGGACAAAGACTATTTGACCAATCATTATTCCAAACTTGTCTATGAATATGAATTGAAAGAGGTGATGAGGCAATTGCACGACAGCGGTGTGTTGTTTCATGCAACACAATTGAGAAATCGGATAGAATGCCAAGATTTTTCTTTGTATTCTTTTGAACCCGCTTCTGAAGATTTTGTCCGTTTGGATATGCGATATTTTATGGAAGAACTTCAATTGGCCTACAATGAATATGGGGCAAGCGGTACGGTGGTGGTAACCAAAAGCAACAGACAAGCCAATATGTTCAATGCCGCCATTCGCAACAGATTGCTGTTTATGGAAAACGAGTTGGATTGTGGTGATTTTGTAATGTGTGTGAAAAACAATTATTTTTGGCTGCCGAAAGATGCTGCCACTCCTTTTATTGCCAATGGGGATATTTTGGAAATACTGACCGTGCGGCATTTTGAAGAATTTGCAGGCTTCCGTTTTGCCACTATCCGTTTCCGTATGCTTGACTATGATATGAAACCGATAGAAGCCAAAGTGCTTTTGGATACACTCACAACGGAAGAGGCGGCTCTGTCGTATGAAAAAAGTATGCAATTGTATGCAGCGGTAGAAGAAAAATATAGCCATTTGCCCACGAAAAAGAAACGGCGAGAGGCAATGCAAGACGATGAATACCTGAATGCTTTGCAAATAAAGTTTGCCTACGTGCAAACCTGCCATAAAACACAAGGCGGACAATGGGAAAAGGTTTTTGTTTTCCAATGGAATGCCGAACAACAACAATCTATAGACTACTATCGTTGGGTATACACGGCATTGACCCGTGCGAAAAGTAAAATATTTTTAATTGAATAACAGCCTATTTAGGCGAAAGACAGGCAAACGGCACTAATATTTCTTCCATAGAAATGCCACCGTGTTGGAATGTGTCTTTGTAATAATTGACGTAGTAATTGTAATTGTTGGGATAGGCAAAGAAATTTTCGCCCGTAGCAAATATATACTTGGAACTTACGTTCAACTTGGGGAGAAAAATATCTTGCGGATTATTGACGGTGAAAATATCTTTGTCCGTATAGTTGAGGTTTTTGCCCACTTTGTATCTTAAATTGGTGCTTGTTTCTTTGTCTCCAATAATTTTCACGGGATTTTTTATGCGAATGGAACCATGGTCGGTGGTGATGAATACTTTCGCTTTTTTCTCTGACAAATATTTCAGCATATCCATCAATGGGGAATGCTGGAACCAAGATAAGGTAAGAGAACGGTACGAAGATTCATTGTTCGCCAATTCCCTCACAATATCAACATCGGTGTGAGCGTGCGAAAGCATATCGATAAAGTTGTATATAACAACATTAAGCGGTGTTTTGATGGTATTGGACAAATTGTCATTGGTTTTTCTGGCAAATTCTTGGTTCAACACTTTGGAATATGAGTGTTTGATATTGATGCCATAACGTTTCAGATATTCGTCCAAAAGTTGGTGTTCATGGTCGTTTTTATTACCTTCTTCATTTTCATCAACCCAATAGTTCGGATATTTTTTTGCGATTTCGCTGGGCATAAGTCCGCCGAAAAGTGCATTTCTTGCAAATTGGGTTGCTGTGGGCAAAATACTGTAATATAATTCATCTCGTTCTATTCTGAACAATTCGTTGATACGCGGTTGCAAAATTTTCCATTGGTCGTAACGCAAATTGTCCAAAATAATCAAGTACACAGGTTGTTTCTCCTGAAGAGAGGGAAACAATCGTTCTTTGAGAATGGTATGCGACATCAAAGGCTTGTCTTCCGAACGATTGCTAACCCAGTCTGTGTAATTTTTGGCAACAAAACGGCAAAATAAATTATTGGCTTCTTCTTATTGGGAGCGGAATATGCTTTTGATATTTTCATCTGTTGTGCTTTCTAATTCTATATCCCAATAAACCAATTCTTTATAAATGTCTATCCATTCTGAAGACGACATTTTATCCATCAGTTTCATGCTAATGGAACGGAAGTTTTGTTGATAATCCGAAGAATTTTTTTCGGTGATGAATCTGATGTTTTCAGTATGTTTTTTCAAACAATGTAAGATTTGATGCGGATTGACAGGTTTGATGAGATAATCTTTGATGTTGGCACCGATGGCATCTTCCATGATATGTTCTTCTTCACTTTTGGTAATCATGACAATAGGCAAGGAGGCAAAATGTTTTTTTATTTGGGTAATGGTTTCCAAGCCTGTAAGCCCCGGCATATTTTCATCAAGAAAAACAATATCAAACGATTGCTGTTTCAACTCTTCAAGGGCTTCATTGCCGCTTTTTACGGTAGTAACATCGTAACCTTTTTGGGTGAGAAAAATGATATGCGGTTTTAGCAAATCAATCTCATCGTCAGCCCATAATATTTTTATCTTATCCGTCATTGTTTTTATTTATACAACGAAAAAACAGGGTGTTTATTTTAAGATAACAATTGTTTTACAATATCGGCAATGGTTTTGTTTTCGGCCTTGCCAGCCAAAGCTTTGCTTGCCAAACCCATTACTTTGCCCATTCCCTTGATGTCGGTAACGTTTTCTTGTTCAATAATCTGTTTGATTACTGCAGTGATTTCTTCTGTGGACATTTGTTCTGGCAGATATTTTGAAATCACTTTCAATTGCGACATTTCTTCCTGATAAAGGTCTTCTCTGTTTTGGGATTTGTACAATTCTGCAGATTCTTTACGTTGTTTGGCCAGTTTTTGCAAGGTTTGCATAGCGATTTCATCGGTTATTTCAGTGGCATTCTTTTCTGTTTTTAAAAGTAAAATTGCCGATTTGATGGCTCTTAAAGCGTTTAGGCTTTCCTTGTCTTTTTGTAGCATAGCGGTTTTGATGTCCGCATTGATTCTTTCTTCGAAATTCATAATATCTTTGTTGTTTAAATAAATATTAAAAATAATTGAATATGCAAAAATAACAAAAAAAATATCGCCAACCTAAGTAAAACTCAAAAAGATTTTTTAATATTGCTGGCATAAAAAAAGGTATCCGTTTATGCGGATACCTTTTTTGTAATTACAATTTCTTTTATTGTCCCAAGGTTGCTACCATTACGGCTTTGATGGTATGCAATCTGTTTTCGGCTTCATCAAAAACTATGGACATAGGAGATTCGAATACGTCTTCTGTAACTTCTACGCCATCAATCTTGAATTGTTTGAACACATCTCTTCCCACTTGTGTTTCCAAATTGTGGTAAGCGGGCAAGCAGTGCATAAATTTGCAATTCGGATTGCCTGTTGCTTTCATTACTTTTTTGTTGATTTGATAGGGTTTCAACATTTTGATTCTTTCTGCCCATACATCGGCAGGTTCACCCATTGATACCCAAACATCGGTATATAAAAAGTCACAACCTTTGACACCTTTGGCAACATCATCGGTAACTGTTAAAGTGGCACCTGTTTCTTTGGCTATTTTTTTGCAGGTGTCAATCAGTTCTTTGGAAGGTTGCAATTTCTTGGGAGCCACAATTCTAACGTCCATTCCCATTTTAACGCCGCCAACCATCAAAGAATTACCCATATTGTAACGGGCATCACCTAAATAGGCGTATGAAATTTGATGTAAAGGTTTGTCAGAGTGCTCTTTCATGGTTAAAAAGTCCGCCAAAATTTGAGTGGGGTGAAATTCGTTGGTTAAACCGTTCCATACAGGTACACCGGCATATTCGGCCAAGGTTTCTACAATTTCTTGTTCAAAACCACGATATTCAATACCGTCAAACATTCTGCCCAATACTCTTGCGGTATCTTTCATAGATTCCTTTACACCTATTTGAGAACCGGTAGGACCAAGATAGGTAACATGTGCACCTTGGTCATGAGCGGCCACTTCAAAAGCACAACGGGTACGTGTTGATGTTTTTTCAAATATCAAGGCAATGTTTTTGCCTTTTAAATGTTGTTGCTCTGTACCTGCATATTTAGCGGCTTTGAGTTGTGCTGCCAAATCTAATAAATACTGAATTTCTTTCGGTGTGAAATCAAGTAATTTCAAAAAATTTCTGTTTCTAAGATTAAAAGCCATAGTATTATATTTTTTATTGTTTAATTATTTTTGTTCCACATGTAGGATTGTTTAATTGGTTTGCACTTGTAATAATGCAGGTATTTCCTGTATTCTGCACGAAATTGATGGCTGCTCTTACTTTGGGAGCCATAGAACCTTCGGTAAATTGTCCGTCTTCTAAATATTGTTGTGCTTGAGCAAGTGTTATTTGTTCAAGGGCTTGCTCATTTTCTTTACGAAAATTGATGTAAATTTTAGGTACATCGGTCAAAATATAAAATTCATCGGCATGGACAGAAACGGCAGTTAAAGATGATGACAAATCTTTGTCTATAACGGCTTCTACGCCTGCAAAGAGTCCATTGTCTGTTTCAACAATCGGAATGCCTCCGCCGCCTATACTAACAACAATGTGTCCTGCCTTTGCTAACGTGTTTATCACGTCAATATTCAGTATTTTCAAAGGTTGAGGAGAGGCGACAACCCTACGCCAGCCATTGCCTTTGGGATCTTCTTTGAAAGGTGTGCCGGGGTTGTCTGCTAAAAACGATTTCATGTGTTTGAATTTATAGTAAGGTCCGATAGGTTTGGTGGGCTGTTGAAACATTTTGTCGTTTTTATCGACAAGCACTTGGGTAATAAGTGAAACTACATTGCGTTGAATGTGATGTTGATGCAAAACGTTTCTTAAACCTTGTTCTATCAAATAACCAATAGAACCCTGTGTTTCCGATACGCAAAAATCCAAAGGCATGGCCAAGACATCGGTAACACGACTTGTGATTTCATGTTGGAGCATTACATTACCAACCTGAGGACCATTGCCATAAGTTATAATTAAATTACAATCACGTTTAACCAGAGGAAGAAGAGCTTCGCATGTTTCTTTGATATTGGCAATCTGTTCTTGGTAACTCCCTTTTTGCCCACTTCTCAGAATAGCATTTCCTCCAAGAGCAACAACAGCGGTTTTTGTCATAAAATGC
>JAFZUH010000195.1 GCA_017618435.1 Bacteroidales bacterium
AAAAACATTTATCAGCAAAGCAAAACAATATGGTCATGATATTTTGCCGATTTATTTTGAAGGCAAAAATTCAAATTTTTTCTACAATTTGTCCCAACTGCGTACAGCATTGCATATCAAAGCCAATATTGAACAAATATTTTTGCCTGATGAATTTTTCAAACAACGCAACTCTGAATTTAATGTTATCGTAAGTCATGTTATCAAAAATGAAGAATTGTTGGCAGACAGCCGTTCGGATTTCGCCATTGCCCAATCTATCAAGCAAACAATATACCAATTGCCCAAAGAATTGAATGCACAACGATAAAATTTCCTGAAATACGTGAAATATATCGGTTTTTATGCTACCTTTGCAAAGTTTATAACATCAATATAAAAATGATACAAAAAGAAAGAGTTACACAATTGCAAAGAATTGCAACACAAGTTAGAAGAGACGCATTAAGAATGGTTCATGGAGTACAATCAGGACATCCGGGCGGTTCGTTGGGCTGTGCCGACTTTATGGTTGCCCTGTTTTTTGAACAAATGAACATCAATCCCGAAAACTTCACTTTTGAAGGACATAATGAAGACGTTTTTTTTCTATCCAACGGTCATATCACCCCATGTTTGTATTCCACTATGGCACGTAGAGGATATTTTGAGGTATCAGAGTTGAGTACATTCAGACTATTGGGAACAAGATTGCAAGGACACCCTTCCAATCAACACAACTTGCCCGGCATAAGAATGGCTTCAGGTTCATTGGGACAAGGTGCTTCTGTTGCTTTAGGTGTGGCTCAAGCAAAAAAACTTAACAATGACAAATCATTGGTTTATGTGCTAACTGGTGACGGTGAATTGCAAGAAGGTCAATTGTGGGAAGCATTCATGTATGCAGGTGCCAAACATGTGGACAACATTATTCTTACCGTTGACTACAACCACAAACAAATTGACGGTTCGGTAGAACAGGTGCTTTCATTGGACAATTTGGAAGACAAATTCAAAGCATTCGGTTGGGAAGTCATCGTGGGCGAAGGCAATGATATGGAACTGTTGTTGGAAAATTTGCAAAAAGCCAAAACTTTTATCGGTAAAGGCAAACCTATTGCATTCTTGATGCATACCGAAATGGGCTATGGCGTTGATTTTATGCAAGGAAACAACAAATGGCATGGTTCTGCTCCTAATGACGAGCAATTAGCCAACGCTTTAAATCAGTTAGAAGAAACATTGGGCGATTATTAAGCCATTTTTCGCTTCTGTCATGAAAGTCAATGACAAATTTCTATTAAAAACCTATATAGGGCCATTTTTCTTGACTTTCCTTGTGGTTTTGTTTGTGTTTATCATGCAATTCCTATGGAAATATATAGATGATTTGGTCGGAAAAGGCTTGGATATTCTAACGCTGGGAAAATTATTTTTTTACAGCGTTTTTACGTTTGTCCCCATGGCTTTGCCGCTTGGAGTTTTGTTGTCTTCGCTGATAACATTCGGCAATTTGGCGGAACGGAATGAATTGACTGCTATGAAATCGGCCGGTATTTCATTATACAGAATCATACAACCGATTTTGATATTCGTTATTGCCATCACTTGTGTGGCCTTTGTATTCACCAACAATGTTGTACCCTATATGAGTCTGAAATTTACAACTCTATTGCATGACATTCAAGCACAAAAGCCCGCTTTGAACATTGAAGAAGGCATCTTTTACAGAGAAATTGACAATTATATTATTCGTATCGGAGAAAAAGACAAAGACAACAAAACCATTCATGACATTATTATTTATGACCATACGAGAAACACAGGCTACACAACAATGACCTATGCAGAAAAAGGAACAATGGAAATGACAAAAGACAAACAATATCTGTTGTTCACTTTGGAAAACGGATTCGTTTATGACGAAAACCGCAACTACGACCCCTCTTTAAAAGCCTCTGAAATGCCTTTGACAAGAGGTACATTCAAAAGCCAGCAAATGCGTTTTGATTTGTCATCTTTTCAACGGCAATCCATTGGAGAAGACTTTTACAAAGACAACTACGAAATGCTGAATGTATTACAACTTAATCGTTACATTGATACCATGCAACAAGAGCTATCGGCTATGGGTGCATGCCGAGGCAACAACCTATTGGGTCGCATTATCTATATAAACAGAGATTATCAAGACAGTGTGGCGGCAACATATCCCACTACCCAAGACAATGTGAAAAAATTGACCTTGGCTGAACAAATAAACATGTATGCTACGGCTATACAAACCCTTAGAGACGGAACAGGAATAACCGAATTTGACTTAATGGAATATGAATCCATTGCAAACAACAAATGGCGTTATGAAATAGAATGGCACAAAAAATTCTCATTATCTTTGGCGTGTTTGCTGCTTTTCTTTGTGGGTTGCCCCCTTGGTGCCATTATAAGAAAAGGCGGTTTAGGTATTCCGCTAACGGTTTCTGTCTTTATCTTTGTGGTTTATTGGGTAGTTACAACAACAGGAGAACGCATGGCACGTATCGGAACCATCTCTCCATTCTTAGGTGTTTGGTTTGCTTCAATGATATTATTGCCTTTGGGTATATTTCTGCTTTACAAAGCCTCTACCGAAGCAGGGTTGAACGACTTGTCTTTGTTGAAACAATGGTTTAACAAGTTATCCAACCTCAATCCCCTAAGGCCAAAGAAATCCTGATACAGATACACGCCAATAAAACATCAATATATTGAATTTTATTTTGCCGTTTCTGCCGTTAATTAAAAGAATTATGCTACCTTTGCACATTATCAATCAAAACAAAGACACATTGAAAACGGAAGATATTTGGGAAATAAAGCGGAGATTGGCAACACGGCAAAAAATTGCCATCGTTATTCATTACAATCCCGATGGTGATGCCATAGGTTCTGCTTTGGCTTTGCAGATGTTTTTCCAACAAAAAGGCCATCAAGCGGACATTTTATCCCCCAACCATTTTCCGACTTATCTGTCATGGATGCCTCAAAGTGAAACTATCCATATAGCCACCGAAGAAATTGAAACTTGTCAAAGTATTATTGGGCAGGCCGATATGATTTTTTGTTTGGATTTTAATGCATTTAATCGCATAGGTATGTTAGAACCTTTGCTAACAGATGCTAAAAAATTCAAGATATTAATAGACCATCATATTGCCCCGATGCCTTACTTTGACATCTCCTACTCCGACTCAGAATACACCTCTTCCACCTGTGAATTGGTTTATCGTTTTATAGCAGACCACATGCAAGAACCCGAAGCCGTAAACAAGGCTATTGCCGAATGTTTATATGTAGGTATTATCACCGACACGGGTTCGTTGAGTTATTCATGCAACCACCCTTCCACCTATAGCGTTGTCAGTGCCTTGGTGGCACAACATATTGATTGCGAAAAAATACACAGACTCGTCTATGATACTTTTTCAGAAAGCAGAATACGTCTATTGGGCTATTGTTTGACCAAAAGACTGCACATAAGGGAAGAATATGCCACTTCATTCATATTTCTTACCAAAGAAGATTTGAATACTTTCCATTACCAACAAGGGGATACGGAAGGTATTGTCAATTATGGATTATCCATTAAACCTATTCGTTTTACGGCATTTTTCACCGAAAGAGATGACAGAATACGGATTTCATTCCGTTCAAAGGGCAATTTTGACGTAAATTGCTTTGCAAGACAACATTTCAATGGCGGTGGACACAAAAATGCTTCAGGAGGCAATTCTTATGACGATATGGAAACAACCATAGCCAAATTTGAAGCCCTATTAAAACAATATCAACAAGAATTGCTTACACCGTGGGATTAAAACTACTTTGCATACTAACCTTATTGTTGTGCTTTTCTTGCAATAGAGAAAAAAACACAGACATTGTATCACCCAACAAACAAACCTCTACGGAAATGCCCGTTGATGTACATCGCGAAATAGCAAGACGGGAAATGGCAGACATTCAACTTATCGCCAAACGATACAATTGGCATTTGACACAAACATCTTCCGGTTTAATGTATGAAATAGTCAATAAACATCAGGGCACTATGCCTACAGCAGGTGATATGGTAACCATAACAGGCTCTATCGCCACACCTGCAGGCGTATATGTACTTGACAGCCACAAAGACGGGGCGAAAACCTTTCAGGTAAATCGCTCTGACGATTTTGTCGGATTGCACGAATTGGTGCAACTTATGCACGAAGGCGATTCCTTAAACGCGATTGTTCCCTCTTTTTTGGCCTATGGCATTTCCGGCAATGGAGAAAAAATTGCCGGAGCAACAAGTTTGATTTGTAAAATAAAATTAATAAACATAAATAAAAATAATTAGTAAAATGAAAAAAATAGCATTCTATGCAACAATGATGATTATCGGAAGCCTTATGCTTTCTGCTTGTAAAGGCAATCTTTACAAAGGGTTTGAAAAATCGGACAGCGGTATGTATTACCGTACAATAACAACAAATGCAGACGGTCGTGTCCCCCAAATGGGTGACATTCTGTTCTTGACAGTATCATGTCATTCCAACAACGATTCTATCAACAATTCAGAATTTTTCAAAAGTTTTGAAAACAGAGATATGACCGATATGCTTAGCAAGCCATATTATACCAATGACCTCCAAGAGGCCTATGCTATGATGAAAGAAGGTGAAGAAAAAGAATTTGCTTTAAGAGCCGATTCATTTTTCTTGGTTGGATTCGGTCCTACCTCTTTGCCAAGTGTTGTTTCCTCCGAAGATGTTTTGTATATCAAATTAAAATTGAACAGAGTGGCTACCATAGAAGAATTGACGACAGAAGAAGCCGATATTATAGCCAAATATGTACAAGACAACAACATTACCGTACCACCTACCGAGGACGGTCTGTACATAGAAGAAATAGCAACAGGTGAAGGAAAAACCGTTGCTCCAAACGATACCATTATTTTAAACATCACCCTCAAAGACCTCAAAACAGACACTATCATCAATTCGTCTGCAGAAATGGGTGAACCGCTGAAATTCATTTATGGACAACAACCCTTGTTGCCTGTTTTGGAACAATCAATCGCCACGATGAAAAAAGGCAGCAAATACAAAGTCATTAGTCCGGACAGAATGGCTTATCAAGGCAAATACCCTAGTATTCCATTGTGTACACCTATGATTTTTGAAATTGAATTAATAGATATTGTTAAATAAACAAACTTTTATACATCATGAAACTTATCA
>JAFZUH010000196.1 GCA_017618435.1 Bacteroidales bacterium
ATTTGCCCACAAAAAAGCAAATGGAGGAACTGAAAAACAGTTGTAAATGGAAATGGAAAGGTGGTAGTTATAAGGTTACGGGACCCAATGGCAATTATATCAATTTGCCTGCTTCAGGCTATCGCAGTTGCGGTGGCGAAGTGTACGGTGTCGGCGACTACGGCTGCTATTGGTCTTCTTCGCAAGGTGCCTCCGATGACGCATGGAGCCTCCTTTTTAACTCAGCCAGCATGTATATGGGTAGCTACGAGCGATGCGACTGTCGCTCCGTTCGGCTTGTTCAATAGTAATTCTTGGCTGATTGCCTGCGTATGCGAGCAATTAGTGTATGTTTTGTACACCCCTGTGAATCCATGAAAAAAATATTCTAAAAAAATCAAGTCTTTTTTTGAAAAAATTCATAAAAAAATATTATCTTTGTCTTTTCTAAAATAGTTTAACTAATCGATTAAACAATTTGGTTAATGGAGATAAAAACAGAAGATAATATTTTATGGGCGGCAGAACATGAGTTTTTGTCCAAGGGTTATGCCCGCACCACAACGGCGGATATTGCCAAATTGGCAGGCGTGAATCATGCTTTGTTACATTATTATTATAGAAGTAAGGAAAATTTGTTTATTAAAGTGTTTGAAAAAAACATACAAACAATAATTCCCTTGTTTTGTTCATTGACAGACAATAGTTTGCCCTTGAAAGAAAGAATACAAAATTTTATTGAGGTTCATTTTGATTACATTATTCAAAATCCGCAAATTCCATATTTTATTATCAATGAGATTTTGTCCAACACCAATTGCGTGCAAATATTTCAAAGACAATTCCAATCCATTATCAATGAAATAAATGCCAAATTGGAAGAAGAACTGCGTCTAGAATACGAAGCAGGACATATTAATAATATAACAGCAGGAAACCTTATATATGAAATCATATCTCTCAATATTTGTGCATTTGTGGCCATGCCTGTTGCTACCCAATTGCTGAGTATCAGCCAAGAGGAATATCTTCGGTTTGTCAAACAACGCAAAGCGGAAAATGTAGTTACAATATTGGGGCGTTTATATAAAAAATAAAAAGATTATGCAAAAGAATATTCCACATTATAATGTAGGTATAGACATAGGCTCAACAACTTTTAAGATAGTTGCGGTAGATGAACATCAGAATATTGTTTTTTCAGATTATAGAAGGCACAACACCGATATAAAACAAGCCGCACGGGCAAGTTATGAAACCATGTATCATTATTTGGGCGGAGATTGCCATTTGCATATCACCATGACAGGTTCTGTTGGCATGGGCTATGCAGAAAAAATCGGGGCGAAGTTTGTTCAGGAAGTGGTTGCCGCCGCCGAATTGGTCAAAGTGAAATATCCGGAAGTACGCACATTTGTGGATATTGGCGGAGAAGATAGCAAAATGATATTTTTTGAAGAAGGCAAAATTCCCGATATTCGTATGAATGGCAATTGTGCTGGCGGAACAGGGGCTTTTATAGATCAAACGGCGGCCTTGTTGGAAATTGAAACCGTAAAACTCAATCAATTGGCTGAGACATCGGAAAATATTTATCCCATAGCAAGTCGTTGCGGTGTTTTTTCCAAAACGGATATTCAGAATTTGGCCAGCCGCAATGTCAGCAAAAACGATATTGCTGCTTCTGTGTTCAATGCCGTTGCCATACAAGTGGTCAGTTCTTTGGCAAAAGGAACTGATATTTATCCGAAAGTATTTTTCTGCGGAGGTCCCTTTGCTTTTTTGCCGGAATTGAAAAAAGCATTTCAAAATGTTCTGAATCTAAAAGATGAAGATTGTATTCTGCCCGAAAAAGCACAATTTATTCCAGCATGGGGATGTGCATTGATTGCCGGAAACGAGAAAAAAACGAGTATCAGGCTGACAGAAATTATCTATTTGTTAAGATTTCAAAAAGAAGACCCCTTTGCAGGTGAAACAAGCAACCGTTTGCCCGCATTGTTTACCTCTCAAGAAGATTTTGAACAATGGAAAAAAGAAAAGACCGTATTTTTTGTACCAAGAACCACTTGGAAAAACTTGGAAAGTACCGAATGTTTTTTAGGGGTGGATTCCGGTTCCACAACTACAAAATTGGTTTTGCTGGACAAAAAAGGGCGGATAGTTTACCAAGATTATCTGCGAAACAAGGGTGATAGTTTCAATGCTTTCTTGCAAGGTTTGCAAAATCTTAAAAAAGAAGCGGATACACATCATAAAGAAATAAAAATAATAGGCAGTTCCGTAACGGGTTATGGTGAAAATTTGCTTAAAACCGCATTCAATTTAAATAATGGAATAGTGGAAACCATTGCCCATTTCTTGGCAGCCAAGCAGGTAAAACCCGATTTGTCTTTCATTTTGGATATTGGCGGACAGGATATGAAAGCCATTTATATTGAAAACGGAAGCATTAATCGATTGGAAATCAATGAGGCTTGTTCGTCAGGTTGTGGTTCTTTTATAGAAAGTTTTGCCAATATGCTGCATTATCCTGTGGCAGAATTTGCCCAAATATCATGCTTTGCCAAACAGCCTTACGACCTTGGAACACGTTGCACCGTTTTTATGAATTCAAAAGTAAAACAAGCCATGCGTGAAGGGGCTGCGACAGAGGATATTGCGGCAGGATTTTCCTATTCCGTTATCAAAAATTGCTTGTTTAAAGTTTTGAAAATAAAGAAAATAGAAGAACTTGGTGATAATATAGTGGTACAAGGCGGTACCTTTAAAAATCTGTCTATCGTTCGTGCCTTGGAACACATGACTGGCAAAAGCGTTTATTATTCCGATATTCCCGAATTGATGGGAGCATACGGAGCCGCTTTGTTTGCCTTGCAGCAATGGCATGAAAATCAAGGTGTTGATTTGAATCAATTGTTGCAATCTCAAGCATATACCGCAGAATTTGAACATTGTAAGGGTTGTGAAAACCATTGCATGGTTAAAATTTTCCATTTTTCCAATGGAAACACATTTTATTCGGGTAACAATTGTGAAAAAGTTTATTCCAATAAAAGTGAAAATTTTGTCAAGGGAGTAAATCAACATCAAATAAAATATCAGCAATTGTTTCACCGTCCCATACCCAAAGACCGACAACCCTTAATGACAATAGGCATTCCAAGGGCATTGGGTATGTATGAAAATTATCCGTTTTGGCATGCTTTGCTTACTTCGTGCAATATAAAACCGGTATTGTCAGCCCCGTCAAGCAATCGTTTGTATGGTAAGGGTATCAGAAGTTTGATGTCTGACAATATTTGTTTCCCAGCCAAATTGATGCATGGGCATGTGATGGATTTGATTGAAAAAAAGGTAGATAGAATATTGTATCCTTTTGTTGTTTTTGAACAAAAAGAAGATAAAAATTCAATAAACAGTTACAATTGTCCTATTGTTGCCGGTTATTCCGATGTATTAAAAAGTTCTATAGAACCGCAAGAACAATACAATATTCCATTAGATGCTCCGATAGTTTCATTCAACAACGAAAAGTTGTTGAAAAAATCCTGTACAACTTATTTGAAGAGTTTGGGAGTTGATTCGAGATTGATTTCTAAAGCGATACAAAATGCTTTGGAAGCACAAAAAAACTATTTGCAACAGCAAACCCAAGAGGCATTGACTATCATTCAAAATGCCAAAGCCAACAATCGCATGGTTATTCTTTTGGCATGTCGCCCATATCATATCGACCCGCTTATTCAACATAAAATATCCGATTGTATTGCTGATATGGGTATAGATGTGATTACAGAAAATGTTGCGGCATTTTCCAATGATAATGTTTATAACGAATTGCATTCCATATCACAATGGGCATATCCTAACCGTATTTTCAAAGCGGCAAACTATGTTGCCAATAGTTCTGATAATGTTCATTTTGTACAACTTACATCTTTTGGTTGCGGCCCTGATGCTTTTATCTTAGATGAAGTGGGGGATATTTTGCGAAGAAAAGGCAAGAATTTAACCTTGTTGAAAATAGATGATGTAAACAACATCGGTTCGCTTCGCTTGCGTATACGTTCTGTTGTGGACAGTCTGAAATTCAAGGGAGAGACACAGAAACATATTCCCTTTAAAACTACCAAATTGTTTACCGTAGAGGAACGGCACCGTACAATATTGGCTCCATATTTTGCCGCAGGGTATTCGGAATTTTTGCCGCCGTTGTTTAAAATAATGGGCTATGATTTGGTCAATTTGCCTTCGGGTGATATTGAATCTGCAGAATTGGGATTGAAATATGCCAACAATGAGGTGTGCTATCCTGCAACGATAGTTATAGGCTCTATCTTAAAAGCCTTGAATAGCGGTAAATATGATTTGGATAAAGTTGCCATAGGTATGACTCAAACTGGTGGTCAGTGTCGGGCTTCTAATTATATTGCGTTGATAAAAAATGCTTTGGTTGCTTCCAGCTATGAAAACATTCCCGTTATTTCTGTTGCTTTTGGTAACGATATGAGCAACCGACAGCCCGGTTTTGAGTTGAAATGGAGCAAATGTATGTCAATAGCATTGTTCGCTTTAATGTTCTCCGATACCTTGTCGAAATTGTATTATCCTGCAGTAGCACGCGAAACGCAAAAAGGTGCTGCTGATGCATTGAGAATAAAATATTTGAACACCGCTTGTGAACTTGTTGGCAAAAAAGATCGTAAGGGTTTGATGAATTTGTTGAAAGAGGCTGTCAAAGATTTTTCGGCTATTACAACTCCCAAAGAGGTGCCTGTTATAGGTGTGGTAGGGGAAATCTATATCAAATACAATTCCTTTGGACATAAACATGTTTTACAATGGTTGAGCGAGCAAGGCATTGAAGTTGTTGCACCTTCCATGTATAATTTCTTTGTCAATAGTTTTGTAAACCGCCATTTTAACAAACGCTACAATATCAAGGAGGTAGGTTCTCCTTTGTGGATAAGCGATACAATTTATAAATTAGTGCGGCATTATGCTTCTAAATTTGACAAAATCGGTCAGCAATATCCATATTATAGACCTTTTGCAGATATATTCCACGATGCCCAATTGGCAACACAAATCATTAATCCGGCAGCCAATTTCGGAGAAGGCTGGCTTATCCCGGCGGAATTGGCAGGTTTTGCCCAACAAGGTGTCAATAATGCAATAAGTTTGCAACCTTTTGGCTGTATAGCCAATCATGTAATTAGCAAGGGGATAGAAAAAAGAGTGAAGAAATTGTATCCGAAAATGAATTTGTTGTCATTGGATTTTGATGCAGGAACTTCCGAAGCAAATATTTTCAACAGATTGCATTTTATGGTGGAAAATTGCAAAAAACAAGTGA
>JAFZUH010000197.1 GCA_017618435.1 Bacteroidales bacterium
GTACAAAAGTACATTTTTATTCTAATATGATACATATAATTTGACTTATTTTTTAAACAAGCGTTTCTTTATTGCAAACATTGCTCTAATTATTATCTTCACAAACCAACTTTAACATTGATTCGTAAATCGTTTGCCAGTCATGGAATTCGTTTTGCGAAAAACTTTGTTGATGGAACAATGACACAAAAACCCCATTGTGTTTTTTAACTTCTTGGATAGCCTTATGAAGCTGATTTAGAATAAGTTCTTCTTTTTTGATTTTGCTTAACTGATTTCCCATGCAAAACAACGGATAAACACGCAATGTTGTTTGAGTGTTTCTTTTCAAATCAAAAAACCAAAAAGATGAACATGTCGAGGCTCGCCAACCTAAAACAGAAGCATAGCCCATAGAATAATCTTCTTTTATATTATTTGAAATCAAACTATTATAACTATTCGGCAAACAAAAATGCAAATAATGAAATCTGTTTTTGCTAATAGTTTTTTGAGTGCATTTTTGCAAAAAATCAATTTCTTGTTGTTGTAAATCCGAATTTTCAAAACTTTGAAAAGAAGCATGCCAACCTATTTGGTTTTGCTGTGCCACATTTGCAATAATTTGCTGAAAATCTTTATTTTTTATAGATGTATTTTTATCATATCTACTTCGCTGTTGAGCAACTAAAAAGAAATAAACGGCTTGCAGATTATATTTTTTGTGTATATTTTCCAAATAATCAAAATTATCGTATGGGTCTTGTTTTTTGCCCAAAAGTACCTCTATCCGTTTTTTAATGCCCTGAAAATCAAATCGGAAAAATTGTTTTGCAAGCCCTGCAACAGACAACAAAAAACCTTTGTGTTTATAACAATAAGCAATATCTATATCATAGGTCGGCAAATATTCAAATTCAGGCTCTTTTATTTCCAAAGAAGGAAAAACAGACAATAATTTTTCTTTCAATAAAACTATCCACCTGTCCACCATGGCTTTATCCAAACAATTATGAACAAAAGCCCAACTGTTTTCAGGCATAAACCGACCGATATAATCTGTTTCTGCACACAAATATTCTTCATAACGACTTAAACAATAAAAACAAGCCGCAAAAATATCAAAACCTAAAAAATCCTCTGTTGTATTTTTAAATAAAACTTTATTGTCCTGAATTTCACCTATTTGCAAGTCTTGTTTGTGAATATCTTCTTCAAACAACAACGCTTTTGCTTCAATAAAAGGAACATCTGAAAAATCCATTCCATAAGCAATTTTCATTCCTTTATATTCTTGAAAATCAATCTTATTCGTACACAAACGAAAAACTATACCCAGTCTTTCCCCGAAAATATGCCTAAACACATAATCCAATCGGTTTGTCTGTTGTGGAACAAAAATAAGTAACATTTATTGATTGTTTTGAAGATATAAATGACAAAAATGCCACAAAACCACACCGGCACTCACCGAAATATTCAAAGAATGTTTTGTTCCGAATTGTGGTATTTCAATACTTTTTTCACATTTATCTATTACATCTTGCTCTACACCATTCACTTCATTGCCAAAAACAAGAGCCACTTTTGTTTTTCCGTCCCATTGCACTTGGTGCAAAAAAAGACTATCCGTCGTTTGCTCTACAGCAAATAGTTTATAATCTTCTTTTTGAAGTTGGACAAGAGCATCTAAAGTATTTTCAAAATACTGCCAATCAACCGATTGGGTTGCTCCTAATGCCGTTTTTTCAATATCTTTATGAGGGGGTTGTGCAGTTATGCCGCAAAGATAAATTTTTTCTATCTTAAAAGCGTCTGACGTTCTAAAAACAGAACCGATATTATTCATACTGCGAACATTATCCAAAACTACAACAAGAGGCAGTTTTTTGCTCTGTTTAAATTCATCTACAGACATTCGTCCCAAGTCTTCCATGGATAATTTTTTCATATCTCTCCCTCCTTTTGTACTTGGTTTTCTTGCGAAAGATTTGGGTTGCCTTCCAAATTTCTCGTCAATGTTTTCACAAAATTGTTGTTTCCAAAAAACTCACTGGCAACAATTCTAATAATTGTATAAGCAGGTATGCCCAACATCATACCCGGCACACCGGCAATGGTCCCTGAAATTAAC
>JAFZUH010000198.1 GCA_017618435.1 Bacteroidales bacterium
AGCAAAAGAAGAAAAAGCGGAAGTTGCTCCTGAGGTAACAGAAGAAAAGGCTGAAGAAAAAACTGAAGAAGTGGTAGAAAAACCAAAACGTGGCAGAAAACCTAAAAAAGCAGCTGAACCTGCTGAAGGTGAAGAAACTCCTGCTGCTGAATAATTTTAATTTTCAGTCTTACTTATAGAATAATACGTAAAGGTGTATCTCCTCGATACACCTTTTTTTTATACAATTAAATTTTATTTTTCAATTTTATTGAATTTTTATGTTATCTTTGCAAGTATGCAGAAAAAATGGATTGTAAATAAAAATATCCATCAAGACATTGTAAACCAATTGTCTGATGAATTGAAAATAGGAAAACCCTTAACGTCTTTGTTGGTACAACGGGGTATATATACTTACGAAGAAGCCAAATCGTTTTTCCGTCCAACCATAAAAGATATTTACGATCCTTTTTTGATGAAAGACATGGACAAGGCAGTTTTTCGTGTAGAAACGGCTATTGCCAATAAAGAAAAAGTCCTTATTTTCGGTGACTATGATGTCGACGGCACTTCGGCGGTTGCCCTTATGTATTCGTTTTTGAAACAATATATTGAACAAATAGAATACTATGTTCCGGACAGATACGAAGAAGGCTATGGCATATCGCAACTTTCTGTTGAATATGCTCATCAAAATCAGTTCACCCTAATGATTGTTTTGGATTGTGGCATCAAATGTCATACAGAAATTGCATTGGCCCGACAATATGGTATAGATGTTATTGTTTGTGACCACCACCTGCCTGATGAAACATTGCCTGATGCCTATGCGATTCTTGACCCTAAACGGGAAAATTGTGCTTATCCATACAAAGAATTGACAGGTTGCGGGGTTGGCTTTAAACTCGTTCAGGCAATTGCTCAAAAAAGAAATATCGGATTGAAGGATTTGAAAGATTATTTTGATCTTTTAGTCATGAGTATTGCCTCAGATGTTGTGCCTATTACTGGAGAAAACCGTGTTTTTGCATATTTAGGACTGAAATTGATAAACACACAACCGAGACAAGGTATTGTTTCGCTATTGGCACACGGAAAAATTTATCAAAAGGTCCACCCTGACCTTCCCCCGAAAAATACTATTTTCACAAAGGAAATTACAATAAACGACCTTGTTTTTTGTGTGGGTCCCCGTATAAATGCCGCAGGTCGTATGGACACAGGAAGAAGTTCAGTGCATCTGCTGATTAGCCAACGGGAACAAAAAACAGAAGAATTGGGCGACAGAGTTGAAATGCATAACAGCGAAAGACGGGAACTGGATAAAAAAACAACCGAAGAAGCCATTGCCATGATTTCCGCCTTGCCTGATATAAATCAACGAAGAACCATTGTTGCTTTTAATGAAAACTGGAGCAAAGGCATTGTCGGTATAGTTGCTTCCCGTTTGGTGGAACATTTTTATCGTCCTGCCATAGTTTTGACATTATCCAATGATATGATAACGGGTTCTGCCCGATCGGTAAGACATTTTAATTTGCATCAAGCCTTATGTCAGTGTCAAGATTTGTTGGAACATTTTGGCGGACACGAAGGAGCGGCTGGACTGTCGCTTAAACCCGAGAATTTACAAGCCTTTACGGAAAGATTTGAAACAATTGTTGCACAGTCTATTTCGTTCGATTCTACCATTCCTATCGTAGATATTGATGAAGAAATTCAACTACATGATATAAGTGTGCCTTTTTATAAGATAATGAAACAATTTGCACCATTTGGACCGCAAAATATGAATCCGACATTTATGACAAGAAATGTTATGGATACTGGAAATGTTAAAATTGTCGGGGCTAATCATTTGAAACTATCTCTTTATCAACCTAATAATTCAAGTTGGCCGATTTCTGCCATTGGATTTGGCTTGGGGGATATGTATGACAGAATTGCCAACGGCGACCCTTTTCATATATGCTACCACATAGATGTGAACGAATGGCAGGGAAAGTCTTATATTCAACTGATTATAAAGGACATAAAATTTGAATTTGAAAACTTTGACCAAATATGACTATAACTTGTTGTTTTTTTACAATTTAGGTCTTTTGAAAAAAAATAAAATTTCTCTATCTTATTTATTAGCACAACAACAATGAATGATATGTTCTATTGCCAATCTGTAGCCGTCCAAGCCCAAACCGCAAATGCTACCCGAGCACGCCTGTGCAATATATGATTTTTTGCGAAAATCTTCTCTATTGAAAACATTTGAAATATGCACTTCAACAATATGTGGAACGGCAACCGAACGTAAGGCATCGGCTATGGCGATGGAAGTATGCGAATATGCTCCACCATTGATAATCAAGCCGTCATATTGTTGAACCTGATGAATTTTTTCAATGATGTCAGCCTCATTGTTCGATTGAAAATAATATAACTCTATAGAAGAATATTGGATTTTGAGTTGTTCAAAAAATGTTTCAAACGATTGATTCCCATAAATATATGGTTCTCTTGTACCTAAAAGATTAAGGTTGGCTCCGTTGATTATCTGGATTTTCATCATTTAACCGATATTTTTCTTATTCTTCAATTCTAAAGACATCTTCATCATCTTTTTTCAGGAATTGATGAGTGCGGAAATACATTTCCTTGTTTTCTGATATTTCTTGTTGCATTTGGCGGTTTTGTTCTTTTAAGGTGGTGATTATCTGCATTTGTTCTTCATTTTCACGTTCCAAACGTTGAATTTCTTTATTCAATTTTCTATGTTGAATAAAGCCCGATTCACCAAATATAATATACAACAAGAACACAACAAGGGCTATACCCCATTTGTATTTTTTCAACCATTCGCCAATTTTCATCTTTCCCTTATTTTTTGCAAAGATACCATAAATTTAAATAGAAACGGAAAAATGTTTTTCTGTCTAAAAAAGAAAGGAGGGATAAACCCTCCTCCCGATTTTATTTTCAGTAAACGGTTATTTGTCGAATATAAGTTTTTGTTGTGCTTTGTCTATTTTGTATGTGCCAAATTCTTCTTCAAAAACTTTACTGCCCACAATAATAGGAACTTTTTGACCTTTTACAACAGTCATTTCCACGTTTTCAAGCACATTGTCGCTAATTTGTAAAGTATTGAGATATACTTTTACACCATCAACAATTGTTCCGTCTGATTCCACAATGGCTTTTTCTTTCAATTCAAAATCGCCAACAGTAATAATGGCATCTTTTAAGAATTTCATTGCCTGATCGTATGAAATGGTCATTTTGTTTGAGTTGGGTTCCAACATAAAACGCAATGTTTTGCTGTTGGCATAGCAAG
>JAFZUH010000199.1 GCA_017618435.1 Bacteroidales bacterium
ATCATATTTCTTCAGTATTTCTCCTTGTCCCACATAGGCACTATCTGCATATAAATTCTGCCCTTTATCCTTTTCTGTAAGCAAATTGTCTAATGATTGTGAATCGTGTGATGAGGCAGTGGTAGTTTCTTGACTGATTATCAGTTTGCTTTTTGTATCTCCTTTGATATGGTTTTTGTATCCATAATAGTTTACTCCTCCTTTTTGTGTCCAGCGGGCATCTATATCCTTTTGGCTTTTTTTATGTGGCCGGTCTTAAGGATGATTCCACAAATTCCCGACTTTGACCATTGAAGTCCTCGTCAAAGAAAAAAAATACCGGATGGTCCTCCATGATATGAAGGAATATGTTCATACGCTCATAATCTTGTTCGCAGGAAAGAGCGATATCTCCCTCACGCAACCATCGGCGAATGCCCGGCAGAAATTTACCTGCAGGACCGGCAAGACGCGGAACAACAACAGGCAAATAGCAACTGACATTCTTGCACAAAGTATCTCCAAACTGAAACTCTTGTCCCTCGGTAGCATGAACATGTCCGAACAAATGATATTTCGGCTTCGATTTCATCATAAAATTCAATATCTCAGGACTTCCCAAACCCTCATCCAGCACACCGTATGGCGGACAATGTGTCACCAGCACATCAATATCCGTCGGAATATCTTCATCAGCAATCAAAGCATTGCCGTTAATAGAACAAATAACCACACCATCACAATCCATAACAGCATTTTGCATTACCAGTATTCCCTTATCGGTCATAGTCTTTTCAATCTCTTCCGCTTGGTCAAGTTCGAAAGAAAGTTCATGGTTTCCATGCACAAAGATCTTCCACTTCGCTGGCAGTCCTGCAAACCAGTCGATGAAATCATCATACTCCCCACCCTTCAGGTCATCCTCCACGGCATCACCGGCACAAATCACGACATCGGCATCCTCCGGCATCTGCAGGCGGTGATGATTGCCGTGGGTGTCAGAGAATGCGAAGATGCTTATTTCGTTGATTCTGAACATTCCAAAAGTTAAATGCTCTCTACTACAGATTTAAAGTTATCCTGGGTGCAGAATGTGAAGCTGAATGAAGACGCCATTTTGCTGATTTCATCCTTACTATAGCCATATTTCTTCTTCAGGTTGAAATAATGAAGGATTGCCTTGTAAATTGACTTGAAATCAATTGTCTCTGCCATTTCCTTCTCATCGCTGAAGAGATCCTGTATCCGTTGTTTATCGGCTGGATTCTCCACGAATGCTAGGAGTTCATTCGACGGACGATATGCCAGATATATGAAATACACGATCTTCTCGCCACCGCTCAAAACCATGTTCGCTATTCCGGAAAGGTGACAAAGCATCTGTTTGAGATCGAAGTAGCCCGAATCCTTATTTTCCCAGGAAAGATAGAGTGTATCCTTAGAACGATCATAATCAAGTTTCCCGTCAAGCATCGGGATTATGCCCTCTAACAGCATCCTATGGCCCTTGCGCAAATCCGGTCTGGAGTAGTTATAAAACTCATGGCATTTTGCTTCTACGAAGACATTCTTTGATTTCAAGTAACCATCGAGATTGGCCGGATATCCGCCAAGACTTGTCGGCAACTGCTTTTCATATGCAAAGCCATCAAACTGCTGACCTTGGCTATACATGAAACGACTGGAAGAAGCGTAAGATGCCATCTTTGGTGGATATATAATGCCATTTCTAGTATATTCTTGCATCTCGCCTCCCTTGCCATTGTCAAACTGTGCTTTCACTTCTCCTGGCATCCTATCCACATACTCCTGCCATTCTTGGTTAGTATAGTAATTGTGAAAAGTGCGGCCATTCACTACATAACCTACACTCAGGTCACCGCCGTCCAACTGTTTTTTTGCCCGATCAAAAATGTCGGTAATATTCATTTCTTTATCCATTTTATTTGTTTGTTTTATTTAAAAGTTTTTTGACTGTTTTTCTCAACTCTCATGCTCCATCCTCTCCTCAACACCCAAACATATCACATATTGAATAATCTTTCTCTGCATCTATAAAAACAAGTGTCATTACCAGTAACGAGTTTGAAGATAGGTGATGAGGTCTTTGTATTTTTCGTTTTCTTTCAATGGGGAAAGCAGTTCTTCTGGGTCGATGATTTTGAACTTGGATTTGTCTTTTAATGTCGGGATATAATTGTCTTCAATTGCAGACTTTAATTCCATGTGTTCATTTGGAATGATCATGATATGGATATAATCATCAGCCTCAATTCCGCAGTCTTTATGCCGGATGATTTGCTCAACCAACAAGGTTTGGCGCATTAGTTCATAATAAGGATCTGATTTGTATAAATCATTCCAACATTTCAAATTAGACTTTTCATCTATTAGTTTAGGATAACGTTCTAAGCTACTCTCTTCTGCTTCTTTGCCATAGTATGTTTCCGTATATTTCCATTCAATAGGTATGAGTAATTTTCTTCCATCTGTTGTCTGAACATAAACCAAAGCATCTACAGAAGTGCAATTTGCGCCTCTTGTTTCATGTTTTTCGCCCAAAAGCTTTTTGTTTTTACAAACAAATTCAAAAGTGATATAGCCACCATCTTTATCCAACGGAGCTACAAGTACTTGTTCTATTTGCAGGCCTGTTGCTTTTTCAATAATAGCTTTAATTGCTGCATCATCTTTTCGCAAAGCAAAAAGGTGATTTAGGCAATGTATTTGGGATGACACAAGATGCCCCGATGGTTTTTGTTTCATTGCATTCTCTCCCCACCATGAAATTTTATGGTCTAAGAAATATTGTTTGCTATCTTCATAAAGATTATACGCACTATCCTTTTCTTGAAGAACATATTTTCTATTTGCTCCTTGATAAAAGCCATTGTTCTTCGCAGTTTTTGACAAACAATTGTTATAGTAGTTAATCTGTTTTTTTCTTTCTTGATAATAATAGTCTCTTGACATTGCTTTATTTAGTTTATGACTATTGTTTAGATAAATTAAATCATCATTATATTTATTTTTGAAACAATAGCAAGAGAACTCGATAAATTTGTCCTCCTCTTCTTTATCTGCAAATGCAAAAACAAACTTCGGTTTGGCATTCTCTATTTTCAATGATTTTTCCAGAATACCTAATTCTTGTTTTTGCTTCAATAAATCTTTCATCTCTTGGACAAAATGACCGTTCACATCTCTTCCTATTGTATGATTGAAGCAATCAATATGCGGTTTGACTCCTGATGCTCCTCCAGTAGCGTCCATACCTTTTTTCAATTCAATAACCACCAATTGCCCATTATGGATGGCTATAATGTCAAAACGAGGAACCTTTTTGTCGAGTTTTCCATCATAAAAAAACTTCGAATTACGGCTTACTGCATATTCTAAATCCAATACAATATAATCAGTATCCTTTCTATTGGTAATGGCAATCTTTTGTTGCTCTTGTTTTTCTCTATGAGATATTTTTAGAGTGTCATTTAGAGTTTCTTCCCATTTTTTCATTACAGCTTTTGCTTGGCTGAAGTAACATTCTACCTTTAAATGATTTAAAGGAGAACTAAGATTTTCTATCAAACCATCTCTTAGATCAACAAGTTTATCAATTATATGTTTTGCATTAACATCACCTTTTTTAGCCTTTTCTTGTAAATGTGTTTTCCGTTCTTTATTACAATCTTTGTAGAAATAAAATTCATCAAAGTAGAAACTACGAGGATTTATTTTTAGAATATTTCCTCCCTGGTAATACACATTGATGTAGTTGTCTCTGATTTGCAAATCCAATTCGGAATCAGATAAAATGTACTCCAATAATGGTTTCCACTCTCCTTGGAGTTTTTTTATGAAATTGTCTGATAATTTTCTCATAACTAATTACATTTTTAATTTTTTAACATCTAATTTATTTACTATTCAACACTTCAATCGCTCTTTCCGCATCCTCCTCCGTAATTCCAACGACGGGATTGATGCGGATGAAGTGGCTCTCCTGCTCGGGCAGTACTTCGTTCAAATCGTCTAAGATAACGTATCGTTGAGTGTCGCTATTGACTTGCAATACTTCATCAAAATAAGCCTTGATTTCATTTCCCCTGCTGGAACAGAACATCTCCGGTGTAATCTCATCCAGTTGGCTCAAGTCCGTTTCCAGCAGCTTGTCATCATCCGTGTGCAGAGGCGTAATGCCAGCAATCTGCCCAGGAAGGTTGCGGTCTGCCCACATCCGCTGCATATCTTTCAAACCCATATAACGCCACGAAGAACTCACTATAATCCATGCATCGGTGGCCTCAATGATTTTCCGGAGGTTCTCTACCGCTTTGGGGGCGAATTTCGGACCGTAATAATCCCGTGTCGGCACACCTTCCACCGTCATTTTGGCAAAATGGTTTTCCGTATTCAGCACGCCATCGAAATCGAGGAAAATCAGCGGGCGTTCCCTCGCCTCAAGCAACATCTCTTCTTCCAAAAAAGCGGTCATGTCCGTGTCGAAAACAATTTCCTCCGGCATCGGAGGCATCCTCTGGAAAATCTTGCTGCTTCCGGTAAAGACATCCTCATTTGTCAGAAAATCATGCAGTTTGCTCATAAAGAACGACCTGTTTTCCTCTACAAGCTCCAATACCATCTCACTCAAAAAGTCGTGAATCTCGTTTTTCAGTTGTGTCCGCTGCACTTCGTCAAATGCCACATCACCTGTTTCCAAATACCTTTCCCACAAGGGCATGTTATAACACAATCCTATCATTCCGTCCATAATCCTTTGCGTTTAATTGTTACTGGTAACCTCTATTTTTTGTAAATTTTCCATATCTACTCTACTTACATTCTTTAAATTCATATTGGCTAATCATTTTTTATTCGATTTGTAATTAACATTCATTCTTTTTATGATCTGTGCCATATTCTTCCTCAACTCCTTCGGTTCCAGCACCTCCACACCGTCCCCGAACGAGAGCACATCCTGCCGGAAATCATAATCGGTTGTCAGGTAGTATGAAAAAATGCTATAGTCCTTGTGGGTTTCAACTTCCTGCTGGCTGGTGTGCAACGGCAGGGAGCGGAAATAGAGCACTTGCTTGCCGTAAGCTTTCAACAACACTCTTTCCCGCTTCATGTTCGGATAGACACGCACACCATAGATATTACGGAAATAATCGTCTGCCGTAAACTCTTCCGGCATCGTAAAATCGTCCGGAAGAATGTCCACCATGGTCATGCGGTCCAGTGCATACATGTGCGGCCCGTCCGGATCGCCCTTGTATGCATACAGATACCAGCGGCGCTTGAACTCCTTGAGAAAATAGGGTTCCACAATCATCGCTTCCTCTTCTGTTTTATAATAGCTTTTGTATCGGATTTCCATCTTTTTGCCATCCCGTATCGCCTGAATGATATCTGCAAGGTATTTGTGACGGGAAGGCACATTTTCAAAGAAGATGCGGTCACGGAGATGGGCACTGTCGTTGAGGAGACTGCTCAAACACAATGCGTCCAGCATCCATTCCTTTACGCTGTTGCCGCATAGGTCGTCTAAGTTTTCAATGTAATAAGTGTTGTGGCTTCTGTCGCAAGCGATATCAATGCCGAAAATATCGGAAATGGCGGACACATGGTTCGCAAATGTGCGGGTAGCAAGTTCCTTCCCTTCGTCGTTGACGGAACTTCTCTTCCACAAAGCCTTTATTTCCTTAAGGGTCAGCGGCCCATGGCTCTGCAAGGTTTCCAAAAGCCAGATGTACGATTTAAAATAATTCTTTGCCATAATCAAAATGCAAAAATACCACTTAATTCTGCAAAAAAGTGGCAGAAGCTGATTTTTTTTCTTTTTACATTTTCATTATCGTATTTCTCAAGAAAAAATTATATCTTTGTAATTTATATAAATTCTTTTTCAGTGAAAACAAGAGAAGATATAAAGAATATTGCAATTCAGTGCATTAAAGATGAAGCCGATGCTATAGCCAAATTGACGGGTTTCATCAATGATGATTTTATGGATTGTTGTGAAGCCATATACAACAATACCGAAGGACGTGTTATCATTTGCGGCATAGGTAAAAGTGCCAATATAGCACAAAAAATTGTTGCCACCTTCAACTCTACAGGCACGCCTGCATTGTTCATGCATGCTGCAGACGCCATACATGGAGATTTGGGGATGGTGCAAAAACACGATATAGTGATATGCCTGTCCAAAAGCGGCAACACACCGGAAACCAACTTATTGATACCCATGATAAAATCGCGGGGCAATAAAATTGCCGCCATTGTAGGAAACACTCATTCTTATTTGGCTGCTCATGCAGATTGGGTTCTCAATTGCACGGTAAGCAAAGAAGCATGTCCTAACAATTTAGCGCCCACGGCAAGTTCTACAGCACAATTAGTGATAGGAGACGCATTGGCGGTATGCCTTATCAGCATGCGGGGCTTCTCTCCTGAAGATTTTGCCAAAGTGCACCCCGGCGGCGCATTGGGCAAACAATTATACATGACCGTAGAAGATATTTTCCGCGATAATGAAATTCCGATGGTGGATCCCTCTTCCGACATCAATAAGATTATATACGAAATTTCATCCAAACGATTGGGAGTAACGGCTGTAATTGACAATAACACCATTGTGGGAATTATCACCGACGGTGATTTGCGACGCATGTTGGAAAAAAATCCCGACCCCAGACAAATTATTGCCCGTGATATCATGAACCGCTCCCCTAAAACAATCGATCATAACCAGCTGGCTATAAAAGCGTTGGAAATCATGCGAAAATACAATATCACAAGTATATTGGTTACAGAAAACGAAAAATATGCAGGTGTAATTCATTTACACGACATTATTAAAGAAGGAATAATTTAACATGCAGGCAACAAATCGGCATAAAAATACATCTTATTGTACAAAACATTAAAAACCTTTTATCATGAACAAAAGAAATATATTAATATGTGCGATAATAATGATGTTATCTATGACTCAAGCACAAAAAAAGCATCATAAAAACGGCTATCAAATCAAATTCATACTCGAACAGGTAGAAGATACCATGTTATATGTTGCCAATTACTATGCCGACAAAACTTATATGTTCGATTCCGTTTTTTTATCGCCCAAAGAGCCCTATACATTTATTCTTCAAGGAGACAGTGCCATTCCAAGAGGTGTTTATGTTGTTGCAGGTCAAAACAAAATGAAATATTTTGATTTTATCGTTGACTCTTCATGCCATTTCACCGCCCATGTTACCAATGTATCTCCCAAACATTTGGATTTTGTAAACAATATCACCTACCTCAATAGTCCCGAAAATACGCAAGCTAATGAATTCATGCGCGTTGCCGGTCATTTCCAACAAGAGATGGCCCGTATCCACAGAGAAATGAAAAATGCCGAAAGCGAACAAAAACAGCCATCGGCCAAACAAATAAAAGCCAAAAAGGAGGAATGGATATCCTATAAAGATTCCTTGACACGCTACACCCAACAGTTTATAGAAAAATACGGCACCACCACCCTTTTCGGCAAAGCACAACGCTTGGCACAAGATGTGCCCGTGCCGGAAGCTCCAAGAGATAACAAAGGACGACTTTTGGATTCCAATTTTTCTTATTATTATCATGTCAACCATTATTGGGATTTTTGTGATTTTTCCGATTCTGCATTAATCAACACGCCCATTTTTCACCCCCGTTTGGAAATGTATTTCGGTCAGGTGGTATATCCTTTGGTGGATTCCATTATCAAATATGCGGATATTTTATTGGATAAAATGAAAGACAATGAGGCTTTGTTCCGTTATACTGTATGGTATATCACCAATCACTATGAACGCAGTCAGTATGTAGGCCATGACGCTGTATTTGTACATATGGTTCTCACTTATTATGCACAAGGGCGTTGTCCGTGGACCGATGAAGCGGTATTGGAACGCATGACAGACCACGCAGAACAGCTCAACCATGTGCTGATAGGCAAATACGCCCCAGAATTATGGATGTTTGACACCAACAATGTATTGCTGTCGAATTATGGTTTTAACAAAAAATACACCATCATGTGGTTTTGGGATGTGGATTGCGGACATTGCAAAACGGCAACCCCCAAATTAATTGAATTCTACAATACATATAAAGATACTTTTGATTTTGAAATATATGCAATATGTATGAGTTCCGATACTGCCAAATGGAAAAAAGCCATTGTGGAGAAAGGATTACCATGGACTAATGTAGGAGGAAACAGAGCCAACATAGACTTCAGGAAAATATACGGAGTAACCACCACCCCTTATTTATATGTATTGGACCGTGAAAAAAAGATAATCGTTAAAAAAATAGGTGTGGAAGATTTGGAACCCTTCTTCCGCAATCACGAAGCGGGCAAACGTATACAATAACAATGCAAATAAAATATAGACACATATAATGAAGACAACAAAAATAATTCGGCTTTTGAAAGAAACGGACAGCATAGGTTTGAATACTGCTGTCAATATTAAAGGATGGGTACGCACCAAGAGGGGCAATAACAATGTAGCCTTTCTCAACGTCAATGACGGATCCATAGTTCACGGCATACAAGTAGTGATAGATGTACCCGGTTTTGATGAAGAAATGCTCAAAAGCATCACTACCGGTGCCTGCATATCGGTAGACGGCATATTGGTGGCTTCCATGGGTAAAGGTCAAGGAGTGGAAATTCAGGCTCAACATATAGAGATTCTCGGCACTGCCGACCCTCAGATATATCCTCTTCAGAAAAAAGGACATAGCATGGAATTTTTACGCAGCATAGCCCATCTGCGTCCCCGCACCAACTATTTTTCATGTGTATTGCGCCTAAGACACGCCATGGCTTTTGCCATACACCAATATTTTAACGACAAAGGCTTTGTATATTTACACACACCCATCATCACCAGCTCCGATTGTGAAGGTGCAGGAGAAATGTTCCATGTTACCACCTTGGACATTGCCAATCCTCCACGCACTCCAAACGGAGATGTGGACTATAAGCAGGATTTCTTCGGAAGGCATACCAGCCTTACCGTTTCCGGTCAACTTAACGGCGAATTAGGGGCTATGGCATTGGGCAATATCTACACTTTCGGACCCACATTCAGAGCAGAAAATTCCAATACGCCAAGACATTTGGCTGAATTTTGGATGATAGAGCCGGAAATGGCATTCTACGATTTGGATGACAATATGGATATGGCTGAAGATTTCATCAAACATTGTGTACGATATGCATTGGAACACAATATGGATGATTTGCAATTCCTCAACGATTTGTTTGACAAAGAACTTATCAGCCGTCTGCAATCGGTGTTGGATGTGGACTTTGTACGCCTGCCTTACACGGAAGCTATTGATATCTTGTCCAAATCGGGACAAAAATTTGAATATCCTATATCATGGGGCATAGATTTACAATCGGAACACGAGCGATATTTGGTGGAACAACATTTTAAAAAGCCCGTCATCCTTATAGATTACCCTAAAGAAATCAAAGCTTTCTATATGAAACAAAACGATGACGGCAAAACAGTAAGAGCCATGGACGTGCTGTTTCCTAAAATAGGCGAAATAATAGGAGGCTCCCAAAGAGAAGAAAGTTTGGAAAAACTCTTGAATGTGATTCATGAACGTAAGATGAACGAACAAGAACTGTGGTGGTATTTGGAAACACGAAAATTCGGTACCGCCCCGCATAGCGGTTTCGGTTTGGGTTTCGAACGTTTATTATTATTTGTTACCGGCATGAGTAACATTCGCGATGTGATTCCATTTCCGAGAACTCCTCAAAACGCTGAATTCTAATCCGTATGAAATTCGTCAAGATAATCGCTTTATTCGCCGTTGTGCTGATGTCAACAGGGGCATGCCGTCACCAAGAGGTTTACATGCCCAAACAACGAGGCTATTACAGAATCAATATTCCTGATACCGGTTATCAGGCCTTGTCACCTGAATATCCTTATTTTTTTGAATATTCACAATATGCCTATATTGACGACTATAACCTGCACGATTCCGCACAATATTGGATCAATGTGGCCTACCCTCAACTCAACGCCGTAATCTATATCAGCTATCGTACATTTCATGGCGATTCCGCATTAAATGTCATGATTAACGACTCCCGATCCATGGTTTTCAAGCAAATCAGCAAGGCTGATGATGTCATAGAGTCGGTTATCAGAGACGACAGTGCCCGTGTTTATGGCAAAACATACGAAATTAAAGGCAACGAAGCTGCCTGTCCTTTTCAAATGTGGATGACCGACAGAAACAAACATTTTTTTAGGGCATCGCTTTATTTCGGATGCAAACCCAACAACGATTCCCTGCAACCTGCCATTGACTATATCGGTAAAGATATCATGCACATGATTAATACTTTTAAATGGACCTACTGATATGAACACCAATACTATATTTCTTAAGCTACTGAGTTACAAATGGGTAAGAAAAGTCATTTCTTGGCTAAGAAAACTTGTATTACCTTTTTTTGACGGAGTACCTTTATTCGACGTATTGGTATATTTTATCAAAGGCTTGGTCAAAGGGGAATTATCCATAAGAGCCGCCGCATTGTCGTACAATTTTTTTATGGCTCTGTTCCCTTTGATATTGTTTTTCTTTACCATTATAGCATATCTCCCCTTAGACGCCTATATTCCGGTAGCCTACGATTTTATTGCCGAAATGGTGCCGTCGCAAGCCTA
This sequence comes from Bacteroidales bacterium, assembly GCA_017618435.1. Lineage (GTDB taxonomy): Bacteria > Bacteroidota > Bacteroidia > Bacteroidales > WCHB1-69 > UBA1205. Next base: position 10,731 of record JAFZUH010000199.1, read on the forward strand.
TGATATGGTAATGAAAACCATCAACGGCATACTGACTAAAAACGGAACTTTACTTTCTATCAGTATCATATTCACTTTCTATTTTGCCACACGAGGTATTCGCGCTATGATAAAAACTTTTAACGACAGCTATCATACCCTGGAATCCCGTTCGGGCATTATGCAGATAGTGATTTCCTTATTGTTGCTTTTGGTGATCACCATAATGATAATATTGGTATTTACCGCCATAATCATCAACAAGCAATTATTTATCAGCATAGTAGCCAACACCTCCATCAACATAGTGATATGGAAATGGATATTCGGCTTCAGCAAGTGGATATTAGTGGTGTTGTTAATGTTTTTTTCCATATCCCTTATATACTATTTGGCTCCCGCAAAAAAATCCCGTTTCCGTTTTTTTTCCGCAGGGTCATCGTTGGCTACCGCACTGATTATACTTTCAAGTTTCGGCTTTGATTTTTATATCTCCAACTTTTCCAATTACAATGCTGTATATGGTTCTATCGGAACGCTGATTATAGTATTGATATGGATACAATTGATATCGATGATACTACTTATCGGTTTTGAGCTCAATGCCAGTATCAAAAATGCCAAAAGGCGCAAGCAAACGGCTTCTGCCGATCCGCTTAAACTCTATACACAAAAATAACACATGATGCAGAAAAAAATCACATTGGAATACGAATACTTTACTGATATCAATTGCTTACCCGCAACGCTACAGCAATTGGTCAAGGCTGCCAGAAACAACACCTTGCAGGCCTATGCTCCCTATTCACATTTTAAAGTAGGTGCTGCAGTATTGCTTGACAATGGTATCATCATCAACGGAAACAATCAGGAAAACGCTTCTTATCCGCAAGGCATGTGTGCCGAAAGGGTGGCTATGTTTCAAGCATCGGCACTCTACCCTGACAATGCCATGATTGCCATTGCCATTTGCGGCAATCCTGAAGGTTTTGCTCTCACTCACCCGCTCTCCCCGTGCGGCGGTTGCAGACAAGTGATGCTGGAATATGAAAAAAAAAGCGGACAAAACATGAAGGTGATCCTTTGTACCATGCAAGACGAATACATAGTATTTGACAATGCCGGCATGCTTTTACCCTTCAATTTTTCAAAAGATGATTTACTTACTAAATAATATCCCCTATTTGAAAAAAAAATGCTAAATTCGCCTATTGTTAAATATATACTCATATAAGTATTATCATCACATGAAGAAAATTGTTTTATTGTTGACTATCATTTGTTTAGGAGCTGTCTCTTATGGCCAGCAAGGAGATACAACACAAGTGAACACGTCGAAAAAAGTGAAAAAAAACACACAAATACAACACACTATTGACGACTATATAAAACCCATATTGTATAAAGACAGAATAGTATTGGATTTTTTAAACACCATGTGGTTCGGTTTTAAACAAGACAATAAATTTATAGACCCCAATGTAAAACCGCATTATTTCAATTTCAGTTTTACAGGTGCCGTCATATTCGATATCCCTGTCAAAAAGAACAATCCGTTCAGTTTTGGCATAGGTTTGGGTGTAAGCAATTACAATATGTATTCCAACGGTATTTTCGGCATAGGAGAAGGTTATACAGCCACACTCACCCCTATTCCCGACTATATCACCAAATATCGCAAAAATAAAATGTCGTACACTAACTTACACATTCCATTGGAATTCCGTTACAGGCACAAATGCGGATTCAAAATTTCAGCGGGTGTGCGTGTGGGTATCATCCTGGACCTTCATAGCAAATATTTCGGTCCGGCTCTTGACGGCAGCGAAGACAAAGATTTGATAAAAGACTATAAATTGGTAAACCGCACCAAAATTCCGGTAGAAGTAACCTTCCGCACCGGATGGAAATTTGTGGGTGTTACCGCCAACTATATGGTCACCAAATTGTTTGAAGCCGAAAAAGGTCCTCAAATATGCCCCTTCTCCTTCGGAATTTCTCTATGTCCTTACTAACGGCACAGTTCAAAAATATAATCAGGCACCGGTAACGGTGCTTTTTTTTCTTCCGGTTACTAGAAAAGAAAATTCAACTCAACAGTCAAAAAGCAACATTTCTCAGGATCATTGCCCGAAAATTATTTTGTCCTGCTATAATATTTTTGCAATTGACGGTTGACAAAAGGAATTTTTTCGCTCACGCTGAACAACACAGGAGGAATCAAATAAGCCATCAGCACCACTGCACTCATTCCTATCAACACCACGGAACCGAGTGAATTCATGGCGGGGTGTTTGGCAAACACCAATACCCCTATGGCCACCAACATGATAACGGCCGAAAGGATAATGGATTGCTTATATTGATTCAACATAGGCCTGCCGTTTCTTTTTTCATATAAAATGCCTTCCACCACAAAAATGGTATAGTCATCCCCTTGCCCAAAAATAAAGGTAGCCAAAATAATGTTCACAATATTGAATTGTATTCCGAACAACTGCATAAAGGCTACTATTAATATCCAGCTGAGCGCCATAGGGAGAAAGGCTATCATTCCTATCAGGACACTTCTGAAACTCAAACACAGGAACACGAACACTATTATAGAGCACAGCATGGTAACATAATCAAAATTTCCGCTTAACAAATCCACTATGCGGGTATTCATGGCTGTGGTGTTAAACCTGCCGGGCCACAATGCGGCCAAGGTGTCGGATGAATTCAAATCCGAGGGTTGATATTCCGTGCTGATTCTATTGATAAAAGGCTGCAATAAATCAGGTTTAATACCTGTTGCTTCCGCCTGAAGGGTCAAATTTTCGGAAATAGCATCCACATTTTGCCTCCGCCAAAAATCATTCCATACATTCACCCTATGATGCAATTCTTCCCTGGCTTCTTCCACGGTGTAAGCCGTTTGACGGGATGCGGCGTTGAATTTTTCAAAAAAAGCCAAATCCGACTTTTGCTGTTCTGTCATATAATTGATATGACTGATATCGGCGTCAAACAATTCATACGGATGCATTGTCACCACTAAAGCCGTCACTATAAGAGTGAGCGCTATTGCTATTGAAGCAACGCGAAAGGAAATATATTTTTTCCATTTTTGACCCCAAGGAAGATGTATCTCTCTTGTTTTTGCATGATATTGCCGCATAAAATGCGGTAAAAACAATATACAAAACAATATCGTACTTGCCAAATCGGCCGCAGCGAACACCCCTAACTGACATAATGCTGACGACTTTAACGGAATTAAAGTCATAAAAGCGGCAATGGTGGTAATATTGCCTATGGTCAAAGGAAGAATCACTTCTTGCAATGTTTGCTGCACGGAGGCAGTATAGCGCTGATGTACCAACAAATGCAGAGGATAGTTGACGGAAATACCTATTAACACCGCACCTATACCCAACACAATGACAGATACTTTATCAAACACTATCGCCAACGCGGCCATACCTCCCAGCCAACCGAATGCAACGGAAAGAAGAATAAGGAGTATGTCTCTTTTTTTGGGAAAAGCATAAAACAACAAAGCCAATATCAGCAATAGCGATACCACAACAGCCATCAGGGAATCGTGTTTAATACATTTGGCGTTAGCCACCGCTATTACAGGAGCGCCAAGCAGGCGCACAGATACGGCAGTATGATTGGCATTCACTTTGGCACATACATCTTCCAATGTATCCGCCAACAATTCGTTCCGGGCCGATTCCATGCTGCCGTAAGGGGAATCGTAAAAAGCAAAGCCATATTTTAAATCCGAAGTCATCATATAACCGTTGTAAGCGGCAAAAGAGGATTGTGCTACCGCATATTGTCCGGATGCGATATCGGATACGGGAATCAGTTGCAACGGGTCGTTGGCAATGGAAGACACTAAAAACGATGTGCCGGGAGTGGTGAGTATTTGCTTATCCGACACAAGCAGCTGTTGCATCTGATTAGCGTTTAACTTATCTTGCAATTCCACGTAATCGCTATCGGACAAAAAATAAGGCATGTGCTCATACACAAACTGCAATCTGTCCAAAAAAGCATCCATATCCAATTCCGTGATGGCGTCAGGCAAATACGCTCCTGCTTCATCTATGGCCGCAATAATGCTGTCGGGATGAGTGCCTTCAAATATCATGACTATGCGCTGCGATTCGCTTAATGCGGAAAATATTTTGACAGACTCTTCATATTCTTTATCTTCGGGTATAAAATCAAAAATATTTTCATCATATTCCAGCGAAACAGACAATAATACAAGTATGACAGACAAGATACCCAGTCCGCTCCACAACAATAGACGATGTTGTTGAAAATACCTGTATATTTTAATGAACGCGTTCATCTATGAATTTGATGGGTTTACGGGATTTGGCGGGAAAATTGATTTGCTGAATTACATCTATGGGCAATATTTCTATTTGAGGAGCCACTCTTAATCGGGCTCTGAATTTGTCCTTCAAGTCTTTTACCACCACATTGCCGCTCAAATCGATATCGGGTTTCAGCCCCACCCTTACTATCACTTCATCGGTACCTGTTGACATGGTTCGAGCCACCACCACATAATTTTGAATATAATCGGTATTGTCCAAAACATCATTAATGGCGGGAGGATAGATGGTAGTACCTTTAAATTTGAGCATATTGTTTTTACGTCCTATCAAAGGTGTGAGTCTGTAAGAATTCCTGCCGCAAGCGCATGCACCGGTCATTTTAGTGGCGATATCACCCGTGCGGAAACGAAGCAAAGGCATGGCTTCCACACCCAAAGTGGTTATCACTATTTCCCCGGGGCATCCGTCGGGTACAGGTTGTCCGTCTTCCCCTATTATTTCTACTATGATTAATTCCGGATGCACATGTCCTCCGCAGGCATAAGGGCATTCCGAAAACGTTGCCGACATTTCCGTTGAGGAATAGGTGGCATACAATTCCACTTCCGGCCATTTGTCGTGGATACGTTGTCCCAACAAATTAAGAGAGAAATCTTGATTGCGAAGGCCTTCGCCTATTCCGATAATTTTTTGAATAGACGAACGCTTATAATCAATATTATGTTGTTCTGCATATTCTATCAATCGCAATATAAACGAAGGAACGCACATCACCGCATTAGGATGCAAGCGCTCTATGGTATCCCATTGCAGTTCGGGAATGCCGTTGCCTACCCTGACCACTCCCACTCCCAACTTGCGCAAACCCAACCAATAAGCCAAACCTGCCATAAAACGTTTGTCCAAGGTGGTCATCAATTGAAGCACATTTCCTTTTTTTAGTCCTGCACATGCAAACGATTTGGCTTCATTATATGCCAAGCGTTGCAAATCGCTTTCGGTGCAACCGAAAGTCACAGGATCGCCCAATGTTCCGGAAGTGGTGATATAGTCTATGATTTTTTCCCGGGGCACACATAAAAAATCATCATTATACAATTGCAAATCCTGTTTCTCGGTAAAAGGGAGCCCGTTGAGGTCTTCCAGCTTACGAATATGCTTTATATCCACCCCGTGTTCCTTAAACACGGTTCGGTAAAACGGGGACCGCTTTTGTAAATACGCCAATTGCTTTTTCAGCAATTGTTCCTGATAACTTTTAATAGTCTCTACTGATTCAAATTCAATATCCATTGCAAAAAAGTCTGTTTCCATTGTTGTGACTCGCTTGTACCTTTGCTTTCGGAAGCGCCAAAACCGTGACCTCCCGTTTCGTATTGTATATATATGTGCGGAATTTGATTGGCTGTAAGGGCGGAATCCAACAATTCCGAATTCTGATATTTCACTATAGGGTCATCTTGACAATTAACAAGAAAAACAGGAGGGCAATCGGGCGTGATATGTTTTTCCAAAGACAGTGAATCCCGCATGGTTTTATTCCATTGACGCCACACGCCAAGCGCTCCCCTGCGGCTACGCCGGTGTGTATAGTCCGGATGGCTCATGGATACCACAGGATATACGGGACATAAAAAAACAGGCTTATACACGGTACGATTATACAGATAAGAAGACATGCACAAATGACCTCCCGCCGAAAATCCCATAACTCCTATCTTTTTAGTATCCACTCCGTCTTCTTGAGCATGCTTGTATACATATTCCAAGGCAGCCTCCACATCTTCAAGCATATCAGGATATTTATGCCCTATCCCCAACACCCTGAAACCGGTAATATAAGCCGCTACCGTTGCCACTCTATACTTCAGCACATAGGCATTAATACCATGGGATTGCAACCATTCGGCCACACCCTCTCCTTCTGTTTTCATATCCAACCAGGAATAACTTCCTCCGGGACATACTATAACGGCAATACCGGTATTGTTGGCGGAATCCGCCAAATATGGTTTCAACACCACTTTGGTTGTATTGGCTTGTGCATATAATGAGATAAGCGAAAATAATAAAAATAAAATATACCTCATCATATCAACTGTGTGCTATTAGTTGCCAATAATATTTACGTATCAACCGGGAGCGTTCACGATAATCCGCGCCATACGAAGCATCGTCCGGCTGTATCAATGGCAATATTGTTACCTTTAGCTCTTCCGGTGTGCCTACATGAAACGGTGATTTGGACAATCCTTGTCCGAATCCATCCAATAAAATAGGGCAAATAGGCAATTGCATTTGCTCTGCCAAATAAAAAGCCCCTCTGTGAAATCTTCCCAACTCCCCTGTTACGGAGCGCGTGCCTTCAGGGAATATGGCGATGGAATATCCGTTGTTGACATATTCTTGCATAGTACCGGCCATATTATCCCATCCTTCTTCTATGGAGATAACCCCCATCGACTTGGCCACCCTGCCAAAGAAGATATTGTTCAATATCCATCCTTTGGCCATTATCAGCATACGTTCATGCAATGAAATAATTGCCAAAATATCCAATAAAGAAGTATGATTGGCAATATATATACAAGGCTTGTTCACATCTATACCGGACGTTTCCCGTGCATAACACACCTTATACGGGGCATTGGGAAATGCCGACAAAAAAAACCTGGATCCCCGCAATAATCGCAACCGTAACAATACAGACATATCTTTGGGCTTAAAAAGATGATAAAAATCCCGTATGATATTGGCCCAAATGGCAAACAATACAAACAGGAAGCTATAATACACCGTTCTCCAATAACTACGGGGCCAACCGTACACTATTGCCAATATACACAACAGCGTGTTTAAAACAGATATACGTGTAAAATCCCTTACCGGTCTGAAATAAGAAACCCTCTCTTCTACAGGAGGATAATACACTCTTACCTGCACCGGGATTACCGGCGTATTCGCCCATGCCGAAAACACCAGCAACATCAATTCAGCCTCATAGCGATGTGTCATCAAATGCAATCCGTGCAGACCCTGTAAAGGATATACTCTAAACCCCGTTTGGGTATCGGACAAGGAGATTCCTGTTTGGAATGCATACCAAAAATTAGAAAACCTGTTGGCAAAAGTATTTTTTAAAGGCATGTTTTTTTGCGATAATATCCTGCTGCCCAAAATAATAGCCTCCGGACGGACTGCAGACATACGCAACAATGCCGGTATATCTTCCGGATAATGCTGCCCGTCTGAATCGATGGTGAGCACATGGGTATAACCCAACTCCCGGGCTTTGAGAAAACCTTGTTTAAGGGCATAGCCTTTACCTTTATTAACGGCATAGGAAACGATTACCAACTTGTCGTTTTGGATGGTTTCCAACGATTCCAAAGTGCCGTCTGTAGGACCATCCGCCACCACTATCACAGGAAGATACTCCAATGTTTGGAGCACTATGTCTTTGGCTGTAGCCAAATTATTGTATGTAGGTATTACCGCACAAGTTCTCACGAATACAAGCCGCCGTTAATATTGATACATTCTCCCGTTATATACGATGCTTCTTTTGACACCAAGAAATTCACAAGTGATGCCACCTCTTCGGGCTCTCCGAAACGGGCCATGGGAATCATCTGCTTGAGCGACATTTCATCCAGGCCTTCCACCATATCGGTACGGATAAAGCCGGGGGCAACCGCATTCACTGTAATTTTCTTTTTGGCAAGCTCTTGCGCCAACGATTTGGTGGCAGCTATCAATCCGCCTTTGGATGCAGCATAATTGGTTTGTCCTGCCACTCCTTTTAATCCGGACAATGAGGCTATATTCACTATACGCCCGTTCCTGTGACGCACCATTTGGGGAATCAGCAAACGGGTAAGATAAAAAAAAGACAATAAATTATTTTGTATCACCCGCTCAAAATCGCTTACATCCATCAAGGCCATCAGTTCATCACTGCGTATGCCGGCATTGTTAACCAATACGGATATATAATCGTCGGGATGTAACTGCTGCCAATTGTCTATGGCTGCCATACACGCATTGTTGTCCGCAACATTGAATTTGAGCAATTCGGCAACACCTCCGTCCTGAGTGATGAGAGATAATGTTTTTTGTGCTTCCCGGTCATTAGCATGATAATTGACAATAACTTTAAAACCATTGCGTGCAAGCAAAACCGCTATTGCTCTTCCGATTCCTCTGCTTCCGCCCGTCACTAATGCATATTCCATAAAACACTTATTTATTCTACAATTAACATCTATATATAATGGGTGCAAAATTAGTATTTTTTGCCTATTATTCTTCATTTTTTACATTTTTTTATGCTCACTTGGAAAAAAAACGGTGGAAACGGACAAAACAACAAATATCATCACCTTGCCGTTCTTACAAAAAACACAAATAAGAGGCTGTAAAAACAATAATCACAAAAACAAGTTTGGCCGGATATTCCATTAGGAAAACTGACCGACAATAACCGGACAAGAGGGCTTGGGGGTATAATTTTCTTCAGGCCTTCTTTGATTACTCAAAGAATTTTCTTACTTTTTGGAAAAAGCTGTTCTGTTTGGGTTGTTCCACTTTGAAAGTATCCGATTTCATCATCTGTTCTATCATCGCTTTTTCCTCTTTGGTAATACGCTTAGGCACCACCACATTGATGCTGACTATCAAATCGCCGCGTCCATAGCCCTGCAAGTTGGGAATACCTTTTCCGTTAAGACGCAACAAAGTGGAAGGCTGTGTGCCGGGAGCTATTTTTACTTTGGCCTTTCCTTCCAACAAAGGAATTTCCACACTATCACCCAACACCGCTTGCGGGAAAGAGATATTGAATTCGGTATAAATATTATCTCCGTCACGTTCAAAAACAGGATGTTTTTCTTCTTCTATGAGTATCAGCAAATCTCCGGCTTCACCGTTACCTATGGCATTGCCTTTGCCTCTCATGCTCAACTGCATGCCGTCGGATACGCCTGCCGGTATTTTTATGGTAATAACATCCTCACCTTTTATTACGCCATTGCCTCCGCATTTGGGACATTTGTCCACTATCACTTTACCTTCTCCGTGACATTGCGGACATTCTGTCTGCACTTGCATGGCTCCGAAAAACGACTGTTGAATTTTGGTAACCACTCCCGAACCATGACAATGGCTGCAAGTAGTTATACCGCGGCTATCTTTGGCACCTGTTCCGTGACAAGTATCACATACTATGCTTTTTTGAACTTTTATATTCTTTTCTACCCCTTTGGCTATATCTTCCAGCGTGAGTTTTACTTTTATACGGATATTGGAACCTTTACGGACACGTCTTCCTCCGCTGCCACGCGATGAAAAACTGCCGAAACCGAATCCTTCGAATATAGAACCCATGTGAGCAAACAAATCCTCCATATTCATATTTTGGAAGCCGCTGAAACCGCTGGCGCTCATGCCGGCATGACCATATTTATCATAGCGGGCACGTTTGTCTGCATTGCTCAACACTTCATAAGCTTCCGCCGCCTCTTTAAACTTTTCCTCAGCCTCTTTTGCGGCAGCTTCTCCCACTTCTTCCACCCTGTTTTTATCAGGATGATATTGTAATGCTTTTTGTCTGTACGCCTTTTTGATCTCTTGTTCGGTAGCTGTTTTGCTTACCCCCAACACTTCGTAATAATCTCTTTTTTCCATCTTTTATTGATATATAACAACCTTGGCAAAACGTATTACCTTATCATTCAACTTATATCCTTTTTCCACCACATCCAATATTTTTCCTTTTTCACTATCAGACGGAGCGGGCACCATGCTCACCGCCTCATGCAAATCGGTGGTGAATTCCTGATTTTCAGTATCTATTACCGTTACTCATTTTTGTTTGAGCATGGTTAACAATTTTTGCAATATCAACGCTTCGCCTTCAATAACGGTGGCTAACTGTGCATCTTCTTTTTGATTGTACACGGCAGCTCTTTCCATATCGTCTATGACGGGTAATATGCTTTTTACCAACGATTCCGATGCACTGTTAATAATATCCAGTTTTTCTTTTTGCGTGCGTTTGCGATAATTGTCAAATTCCGAATACACCCGCAAATATTTATCTTGCAAGTCCTGCTTTTCCGCTTGCAATTTCTCCAAAGCCTGCTGCAACTCTTCAATTTTTTTGGCATGTTTGTCCTTACGTCCCAATATGCCTTTTTTGGCAGTCGGCTCTTCATTTTTGTCAGTCTTTGTCACCTTTTCAGTGTCGGATATGGTATCCGATGCTTCAAGATTTTCACCCGACATGTTTACTTTTTCAGCTTTATCCTGATTTTCAATATCTTTCTCTGTATGCTTAGTATCTTCCATTATCAATATTTTTTATTGCTCTTATATATCGCAAATTACTTGCCAATTATTATTTTCTGCCATTTTGACACTTTTATATTTATTCGGCTGATAAAAAAAAAGTGCGAATAAATTCGCACTTTTATATCTGTTTTAAACCGTTAACGACTCAAAAAACGCTTGACAGATTTATTTTTGCACTAAATCCACAATTGCTTTAAATGCCTCAGGATTATTTGCTGCTAAATCGGCGAGAGCTTTACGGTTAAGCTCTATGCCTTTTTTGTGTAACTCACCCATGAACACAGAGTAAGACAATCCATATTGACGAACACCTGCATTGATACGGGTGATCCATAAACTCCTGAAGTTACGTTTTTTCTGCTTTCTGTCTCTGTAAGCATATTGTTGACCTTTTTCCCAAGTATTTTTGGCAACGGTCCAAACATTTTTACGTCTTCCGAAGTATCCCCTTGTCAAACGGAGAATTTTCTTTCTACGAGCTCTTGATGCTACGTGATTAACTGATCTTGGCATATTATTTTCCTTTCTTTTTTTACGTCAGCGTCGATTATCGAACTTTTTACAGGCTGACCATAAATTAACAACTTTTTTTAACTAACAATTAAGCATCGATTTTACAGCATTCACATTCGAACTGTCTATTACTGTATCGTAACGCAGATTACGTTTACGTTTGGTTGATTTTTTAGTCAAAATGTGACTTTTGTAAGCATGATGTCTTTTAATTTTACCTGTTCCGGTAAATGTAAATCTCTTTTTTGCTGCTGCTTTTGTTTTTACTTTTGGCATTCTTGCATAAATTTTAAATGTTAATATATTGATCTAAAACAGATTCTTATTTTTTAGGAGAAAGCACTATTATCATGCGCTTGCCTTCCAATCGGGGCTCTTGGTCCAATTTACCATAATCCTGACAGGCTTCCGCAAAATTTTTCAGCATCTCCTCCCCCTGACTTTTATACATAATGGTACGCCCTTTAAAAAACACATCCACTCTAACTTTGTTACCATCCTGTAAAAATCCTATAGCATGCTTTACTTTGAAATTAAAATCGTGATCATCGGTGTTCGGCCCTAACCGAATCTCCTTCATCACCACCTTGGCCGCTTTGGATCTTATCTCTTTTTGCTTCTTTTTGAGTTCGTACAGATACTTCTGATAATTCATCACCTTGCATACCGGCGGATTAGACTGCGCGGATATCTCCACCAAATCCAAATCCATGCGCTGTGCTATGCTTAAAGCTTCCCTGATGGAAACTATTTTCGGCTGGATACCTTCTCCCACCAATCTGACTACTTGAGCATCTATTTCTTCATTTACTTTGTGAGCATCCTCCTTGGAGTCTGCTGACGGCCGTTTGCCATTTTCCGGACGAGTACTGATTGTTGCTATAATTATATCTCCTATTATTATGTTTATTATTGCTTTAATTAGTCTGCAAAAGTATTAAAAAAAACAATATTAATAACCTTAGCCAAAAAATTTTTTTTGCCTTTCTTGACGCTGCATAAACAATTGTCTATCAAACATATACAAACATATCGAAAAACCAACAGGCAAAAAACGGAGGCAAAAACGCTATTTTAACAGGTTTTATAATTACATAAATTTCAGCAAATTCTACTTTTCGTCCAGAATCTGATTTTTTTCATTCCTGCCTTTGACGGTATTTTACAAAAATATTGTATATTTGTACTTATGGATCAAAAAATTGACATCAAACAATTTTGTCCTTTCAACAATCTGGAATTTATTGCCAATCAGTTAGTTGAAGGATTCATCACAGGGTTACACCAAAGTCCTTTCCATGGATTTTCGGTAGAATTTGCCGAATACAGGCCTTACAACACGGGAGAATCCACCAAAAACATCGATTGGAAATTATACGGAAAGACCGATAAATTCTTTGTCAAAGAATATGAGGAGGAAACCAATTTAAGATGTCAGTTGGTGTTGGATTGTTCATCTTCCATGTATTTTCCTCCCGCTCCCGCCCCCACGCTGGAGCATCCCAACAAAATCTATTTTTCAGCCTATGCGGCTGCCGCCTTGATACAACTATTCCGCCGTCAGCGAGATGCGGCGGGATTATCGTTATTTGCAGAACAGCTGCTATTGCACACTCCCGCCAAATCGGGAACTGTTCACCACAAGATGATGTATGCCGAATTGGAAAAACTATTGCAGTATCCGCCTGCAGGACAAAAGCAAAACACCAATATAGCCGCTTGCCTGCACGAAATTGCAGAACGTCTGCCGCGCAGATCACTGGTGATTATTTTTACCGACGGACTGGATTTTGAACACAAAGAAGATTTTTATCTGTCCCTGCAACATCTGCGTCACAATAAACATAGCGTTGTCATATTTCACGTATATGACCGGCATTTGGAAATGGACTTTGATTTCAGCAACCGCCCCTACCGTTTTATTGATATGGAAACAGCACAAGAAATCAAAATCAATGCGGCAGAACTTAAAAACACCTATCAAAAAAGTATGCGGCAGTTTCGTGACGAATTAAAAACCCACTGCGGACAATACCAAATTGACTTGGTTGAAACCGATATCAACGCCGGTTTTCACCAAATATTGATCAATTATTTGCTTAAACGAAAAAAGTTATATTAATAAAATCAACATTCATGAAGAGATTATTTTTATTTATCACAACCATTATCATTTTCATTATCCCTTCGCAAGCCGATGAGGGCATGTGGCTGCCCTATCTTTTACAACTCAATGAAAAAGACATGCAGGCCAACGGCATGAAAATATCCGCCGAGGATATCTACAGCATCAACCATGGCAGTTTGAAAGATGCGGTGGTGCTATTCGGCAGCGGATGCACGGGAGAAATAGTATCCGACCAGGGTCTTTTGCTCACCAACCATCACTGCGGTTACGGACGCATTCAGGCACACAGCACCTTGGAGCACGATTACCTCACCAACGGCTTTTGGGCGATGAATAAAAATGAGGAATTGCCTAATCCGGGCTTTACGGTTACACTGCTGGTATCGATGAAAGACGTTACCCGTGAAGTGCTTGAAGGCGTAAAAGACAATATGAGCGAATCGGAACGCCAAAGCATCATCAACAAAAATATTAACAAAATAAAAGAAACAGCTGTAATTGGGACACATTATCAAGCACGCATCACCCCTATTTACAATAACAATCAATACCTGCTGTTTATCAATGAAGTGTTTACCGACATCCGATTGGTAGGAGCTCCGCCTTCCAACATAGGCAAATTCGGCGGCGACACCGACAACTGGATGTGGCCCCGCCACACCGGAGATTTTTCGGTGTTCCGCATTTACACAGGAAAAGACGGCAAACCCGCCCCCTATAGCAAAGACAATATTCCTTATCGTCCCAAACGCCATTTGAAAATATCACTCAAAGATATCAACGAAGGGGATTTTACCTTTGTATTCGGATACCCCGGCAGCACACAACAATTTATTCCCTCTTATGCCGTAGAATTAATCAAAGACCAAACCGACCCCATAGCCATAGACTTACGCACCAAACGCCTGGATATCATCAAACGATATATCAACAACGACCGGCTCACCCGCATTCAATATGCCTCCAAAGCGGCAGGTATTTCCAACGGATGGAAAAAATGGATAGGCGAACTTCAGGGACTGGACAGACTCAATACCGTAAAAAACAAACAAAATATTGAAGCCCAGTTTCTCACATGGATACAAAACGACCCTTCCAGACAACAAAAATACGGCACCCTGCTTGACCAATATAAAAATTTATATGCCCAATTGCAACCCGTTGCCAAAGAAAACAGCTATTTTATGGAAGCTTTCTACAGTATAGAAATAGTCGAGTTTATGTGGAAATTGAAAAGTTTGCTCACCCTCAACCCCAACACACCGGATGCAGACAAAGAAAGAATACTCAAAAACGCCGCCAACAACATCAAATCCTTTTTCAAAGACTATAACAGCAAATTGGACAAAGAAATATTTATCCTGCTTGCCAATGAATATTTTCAACATTCACAATATACCCGTAATAAAATAGACGTTGAAAAAACAGCCGACCGCATATTCAGCCGGTCATTGTTTTTACAGCAAGAAAAACTGGAACAACTGGTAGCCTCGGGCAATGTAAAAGCCCTGCAAAAACTGAACAACGATGTATTGGTAAAATTTGCCATGCCTTATTTTGACCTGTATATCGACTCCGTGTCGCCGCAATATCAAGCCTTGAACAAACAAATCACTTCTCTCAACCGTATATGGACACAAGCCCTTATGGAAATGCAACCCGACAAACAATTTTATCCCGATGCCAACCTGACATTAAGGGTGGCATACGGAAAAGTGGCAGGATTTGAACCTCAAGACGGCGTCAAATACAAACACTATACCACCATAGAAGGTATTATGCAAAAAGAAAATCCCGATATATACGACTATGTGGTGGAACCCCGTCTAAAAGAATTGTACAACAACAAAGACTACGGACGCTATGCCAACTCCAAAGGGGAAATGCCTGTGGCATTTATTGCCACCAACCATACTACGGGAGGCAATTCGGGAAGTCCCGTTCTCAACGCCTACGGTGAATTGATAGGTTTGAATTTCGACCGTTGCTGGGAAGGCACCATGAGCGATATACAATACGATCCCCAAGTGTGCCGCAATATCACGCTGGATATCAGATATTGTCTGTTTATCATCGATAAATTTGCAGGAGCCGGTCATCTTATTGAAGAAATGGATATCGTCAACTGAAACGGTTCCCGCTGACAGCATACACTAAAGGCTTCCCGCTATAGCGGGAAGCCTTTGTTTATATTCAACACTCTCCAACAAAAATCAACTGTCGGACAAATACAAATCCACCAGACCTTCCGGAGCATCCACCTCCATGACACCCTCTTTTCTATTTACATTTATTATATAAGGGTCCACTACGGGCAAGAGTATCTCCTTTTCCCCCTGATGAATTTTAATGATAGCCTGTGCAGGATAATCCAAAATTTCCGCTATGGTGCCCAAATACCCCGAATGCACGTCTTTAACTTTAAAACCTATCACTTCGTGATAATAAAATTTGTTCCCCGTTAACGGTGGCAGCATGCTGACAGGCTGATATAACTCCACCCCCACATAGTCATCTGCATTATCATTGGTGATATCGGCGAATTTTACTATTATTTGATTGGGATTTTTTACTTTTATATTCTCTACAAAAAAAGGAATCAGTTCCCCTTCTAAATTGAAGTAAACTGATTCCATGTGATGATATTTGCCGGGTTCATCGCTGTCAATAAATAACATCAACTCCCCTGCTAATCCAAAACGTTTGGTAATTTTACCCAAAAAGAAAAATTTGTCAAACATTTTGACCGATGAAGTGTTATGCTTCTACCGGAGTTTCTGCTGCATCTTCAGCGGCTGGAGCTTCTTCGGCTGCAGGAGCGTTTTCGGCTGCTGCAACGGCTTCTTCTTCAGCTTTCTTTGCGGCTTCGGCTGCTGCCAAGGCAGCACGTTTTTCATTCAAAGCAGCGGCTTTGGCTTCTTTTATCTTGGTCTCTGCTTCCAAACGTTTTTTGTTTTCTTCTCTGATTGCATTGGTTAAAGACAACTTCTCTTCATTCAATTTATGAGATTTCTCTTCTTTCCATGCAGCCAATTTGGCATCTGCCTGCTCTTGGGAAAAAGCACCTTTTTGAACACCGCCTGCAAGGTGTTTCTTCAAATAGATACCTTCTCTTTTCAAAATCATTCTGGCAGTATCGGTAGGCTGTGCTCCGCACATTACCCAATGATAGGCTCTTTCTTCGTTTAACACGATGGAAGCCGGGTGTGTAAGCGGATTGTAAGTACCTAATTTTTCAATAAAACGACCATTCCGAGGTGCTCGACCATCCGCAACAACTACATGATAAAAAGGCTGACCTTTTTTTCCACGTCTTTGCAATCTAATTTTTACTGGCATAACTTTATGTTTTATTATTGTTAGAATTAAGGTGCAAATGTCGTCTTTTTTTTCATACAAAACCCCTTTTTTCTCCATTTTTTTTTATTTTTTTTCACATCAAATATCCTATTAACATTCAGCGTTTTACATTTTTCACCGACACATTGGCAAGTTTTTTGGCGTCATATTGACAACATTTTATCCTTCAAATGCTTTTAAGTTTGTATCTCATTTGGCATCAAAATGCCGAATATCTTTTTTTTATCACATTTTTTACATCAATTCCACAGCTATGGCTATAATTAAAAAAAATGCTATCTTTGTAAATTATACCTTTATATGATATATGAAACATAACATTGCGTTTTTAAGCATAATTATCATCTTCACGGCAGCCACACATACCGCTGACGCCCAACGGTTTAAAGGAGAAATTGTGGCGGGTTGCAATTTATCGCAAGTGGATGGAGATATGGTGGTGGGTTATAAAAAAGCCGGAGTAAAAGCCGGTTTGGGTGCAATGCTTCCCTTTAGCTGGAGCAAATATAACGAAGACAAACGTTGGGCCGTAAGCATGGAAATATTATACAACCAAAAAGGAGCCCGCGAAAAACAATACGATTATAATATTGACACCGCAGATCCTCTTTATGGTATCAAATTCAAATATCATCTCACCTTACATTATGTTTCCATACCGTTGATGCTGCATTATTACGACCGCAATATATGGTCCATAGGTATAGGGCTGCAATACAGCAGACTTATCAACTATAAAGAAATAGAATACGATTGGCAACGCTCCGAGTACGCCAATCATCCGGATTCGGCGCAAAAGTTAAATTCCAACGATATCAATGCCATTGTGGATGTCCGTTGCAGGATATGGCAACAACTCAAAATAGGCTTCCGATTTGAATATTCCATCAATTCCATGCGTACACGACATTTCAGGGAAACCACCTATTATAACGAACAAACGCGACAACAAAGAAACAACACCCTATCGCTGTACCTTGTGTATATGATTAACGAGAAAAAAACCGATAAACCCAAACCTGTCAGAGCTACCGACAGAACCTATTACTACTAAAAATATGAAGATTCTCATCATCCGTCTCAGTAGCATAGGCGACATAGTACTTACCACCCCCGTTTTACGTTGCATCAAAAAAGCCCGGCCCGATATTCACATACATTATTTGTGCAAACCTGCATTTGCCTCCATTTTGCAACCTAATCCTTATATAGACCGGTTGCATGAATACGGGCAAAACATGAGCGATTTGAAAAATGAACATTTTGATTATATTATAGACCTGCAAAACAACCACCGCTCCCGTATGGTATGCCGTCAGCTGCACTGCCCTGCAAAACATTTACACAAACTGAATTTCAAAAAATGGTTGCTGGTGCATTTCAAAATCAACATACTGCCGCACAAACATATAGTGGACCGCTATATGGATACCGCACGCATACTGCCTTTTGATATTGAAAACGACCGGCTCGGCTTGGACTTTTTTCTTACCGAAGAAGATGAAACCATTGCTGACAGCCTGCCTTCTCAACCCTATTTGGCCATTGCTGTAGGCAGCCAACATTACACCAAAGAATTACCCTCACAAAAAATTATCAATATTTGCAATCAAACCACTTTGCCTATTGTGCTATTGGGAGGAAAAACCGATATGGAGAAATCTCAAGCAATTGTTAACCAATGTAACAGACCTGTCACCAACCTGTGCGGACAACTAAGCATCCGCCAATCGGCGGCAGCGGTAAAACATGCAAAATATTTACTCACCGGCGATACCGGATTGATGCACATAGGAGCAGCCTTGCACACCACGGTTATCAGCGTATGGGGCAACACCACCCCCTCTTTGGGCATGTATCCCTATATGCCTGATACCCCCGAAAAATACCATATCATAGAAAACAAACATCTTACATGCCGCCCTTGTTCCAAATTGGGATACAAAGCATGTCCCCACAAACATTTCAAATGCATGACCACCATTAACGAGCAGGATATACTGCATATACTCCATGGATAGACTCACCGACATCAACGATTTCAACTATAACCTTCCGCAAGAGAAAATAGCCCTTTTCCCATGCCCGAAAAGAGACGAATCCAAATTATTGGTATATCAAAACCATCAGATACAAGAAAGCCGTTTTAAACATGTGGCTCAATTTCTCAACTCCGGACACATTTTGGTATTCAACAATACCAAGGTGGTGCAAGCGAGATTGATATTTCACAAACCGGAAGGTGCCTCCATAGAGATATTCTGCCTTGAACCCGTATCTCCCACCACCTTGCACGCATTGGCATTTGAAGTAAAAGGCAGTTGCCGCTGGCTGTGCTATATCGGCAACAACAAAAGGTTAAAAGGCTCTATAGAGCAGCATTTTGAATACAAGGGGCAGGATTGCACACTGAAGGCGGCACGCATTGCCCCTCAAGGCGATGCTTTTGTGGTGGAATTTTCATGGACATTGGAGAACCTGTCGTTCGGAGAAATATTGGAACATACGGGCAAAATTCCCCTGCCGCCCTATATCAAACGCAAAGCCGACAGCAATGACAGCTATCGCTATCAAACCATTTTCGCACAAGAAAAAGGATCGGTGGCGGCACCTACGGCAGGACTTCATTTTACCGACCAAGTATTGGAATCATTAAACGAAAAACAGATACAACATATCAACATCACCCTGCATGTGGGTGCGGGAACCTTCAAACCGGTAACGGAGCAATACATAGAACAACACGTGATGCATACCGAACCCATTTTTTTCAGCCGCAACAGCATTGAAATGCTGCTCAACAATACGGATAAAAAAATCGTCACCGTCGGCACCACCAGCACCCGTTCTTTGGAAAGCCTGTATTGGATAGGGGTGAAATTACATCATGCCCTTCAACAGCATCTGCCCCTTACACCCGACATGCTGCATCTGAGCCAATGGGAAGTTTACACCCGATGGATGCCTTTGGCTGTCAGTCAGGAAGAAGCCCTTGACAGCGTATTGCAATATATGAATCTCACCCATGACAACCACCTGCAGGCTTCCACGGCCATTATGATCACCCCGTATTATCAACCGAAATTGGTCAGCGGGCTCATCACCAATTTCCATCAGCCCAAAAGTACGCTCATGCTGTTGATAGCGGCTTTTGTTCACGAAAATTGGAGACAGATATACGATTATGCCCTCTGTCACGATTTCCGTTTCCTCAGCTATGGTGACGCCTGTCTGTTTTTATAAAAATTATGACATCATGAAAACAAAACGCGTATTTATAGGAATATTCGGAAGAAAAAACCAAGGGAAAAGTTCACTTATCAACGCACTCACCCGGCAGGATATCGCCATAGTGTCGCCTATGGCAGGCACTACTACCGACCCTGTGAAAAAGAGCATGGAGATATTCGGCATCGGTCCGGTGGTGCTGATAGACACCGCCGGCATTGACGACGACAGCACCTTGGGACAGCAACGCGTAAGCAAAACCATGGACACCATACCCACCATTGACGCAGGCATAGTGGTATTGACCCACAACGAATTCACCGGCTACGAAAAAGAATTATGTTCCCGCCTTACAGCACATCATATTCCTTTTCTATTCGTGTATAACAAACACGACCTCTGCCCTGTTACGGACACCTTCCGTGCACAGCTCAGCAGCTACGGCGTGCCGGTGGTTACGGCAAGTGCCCTGCACGGCTCCGGCATACAGGAAGTGATAGACGCCATAGTGAGCATTACGCCACCTTCCGCCTACAAGGCACACACTCTCATAGGCGACAAAATCCATGAGGGCGACACCGTATTGCTGGTGATGCCGCAAGATGAAGAAGCTCCCGAAGGCCGTCTGATATTGCCGCAAGTGCAAATGATCCGCGATATCCTTGACAATCACGCCATGGCGGTGTGCATACAGCCGGAAGAATTATCCGCCTGTTTGCAAAAACACACACCCCGACTGGTGATTACCGACAGCCAGGCGTTCAAAGAAGTAAACGCCATGCTCCCCCGCGAAATTCCGCTGACAGGTTTCAGCATTATCATGGCTCGCGCCAAAGGACATTTTGAACAATATATACAAGGCACTCCGCATATATCCCGATTGAAAGACGGAGACCGTATTTTAATGCTTGAATCCTGCACACATCCCTCCCGTTGCAACGATATAGGAAGGGTGAAAATTCCCGGCCTGATACGGAAATTTACAGGCAAACAATTGGAATTTGACATAGTATCCGCCCTTTCGCCCCTGCCGGAATTAACGCCATACGCCATGGCGATACAATGCGGTGCCTGCATGGTGAGCGACAAACAGGTGAACGAACGCATACAACATATCATCAACCGCCATATCCCCGTTTCCAACTACGGCATGACCCTCGCCTACCTCAACCATATTTTTGACAGAGCTGTTGAGATTTTTGTTTAGCGTAGCATACCTCCGGCATGTGAAAGATAATGTTTATTCTTTCCCTTGCCACAAAAGCCTTATTCCTGTTCTTGATTAAGTTATATTTTTGTTGAATTTAAAAATAAATGCCGTTATTATAAGAATAGAGATTAGTGGTTTTCGTTTCGTAAGAAACACATTTACGATCAACAATGGTGATTTTTGTTTCTTCTTTGTTAAGCCCCGACCAATCACTCCAATAACAACAGTTTATCTGGATAGTACTCACCCCAAAATTGTTTTCAACAATTTCCACTTTGGGCAGATTATCTTTTAATAAATGCACTAAATAACGCATATTTAACCAATCACTATTCGGAATGTTTTTATTTATAACATTTTCTAAATCCGTTTCGTTAAAAACATATTCTTTTCTTCCACAACTCGTATGCCAACAATATGATGGTAATATGACGGATAAATTTACCAATAAAAACAATTGCCAAGCACCCATTTCTGTCGGGTTTACACGAATATGTTTATCTATATCTAATTTAGATATCCAAATCTCCTCATTTTTTTCAGGAACATACACAATTTTATCAATCTCCTTTTGTTCCCATATATGGAATAAATCATTATCCTTCCCGCCAATCATCAAATTAGGGGCATCTTCTTCCATATAATAAGAAGTACTTGTTGTAATTTTTATCGTACTGCTATCACAAAATTCTATTTCTGTTAATTCGGAAAGTATTTTTTGAACCTCTTTTTTCAAAAAGACATCCTCAATCTGATTCTCCGAAACTGATTTAACATTTGTTTTCGCACAAAATAGATTGATTAAATCATATTTTACGGAAAAAATTTGCCTGGCTTTTGCTATATAGACATCCTTTTCATTAAGAATTTCATTGCCAAAAGAATCTTTACTTGGAATATTTACAGGTACATTAAAGGCTCCTGAAACAACCTCACTATTGCCTTGAACGCTATCATAACTTCTCCACATAATCGAAGTTTGATTTAAATCTTCTTCTTCACAAATATCCTTTTCCTTATCTACATCAACTATATTCAGCACCATAAAATCAAACTTGTATAAAAAATACAAAATATTGGATAAACTCCAAGGATGCGATGAAATTTTCAATGCATAAAGAAGCGTATTTGAATAAACAAACTCTTCAAATGACAGGTCTATTCCTATTGGCATTAGAAGTATTTGAAATATTTTGGCATTCTTAAAATTGAATAAAAATAGTATTTTATTATCTCTTGTATGTGATGAAATTAAACAAGTATGCGAACAAAAATGAAACCATCTCACCTCCAAGGAATCAATGGATGAATGGGGGAAAATATAATTTTCCCGCCAATTTTTCAAATATTCGCTTGTTGCGGACTTTCCTCGAATTTCTTTCTTAGAATATAGAATGGTTTGTACATCATTATCCAATAGGTTCTCAAAATCTTCAAATTCTCCTGTTTCCAATGCGTCCATAAGCGATATGGCTGCCCGAGTGTACATATCATCGGGCAGGTGTCTTTCAACACAGGTTGTAATTTTAAAATTTTTTCTTATAATTTCCAAACACCTTTGTGCAACCCTGTCAATATCAACTTCCATATTTAAAAATATGCGATAAATCTACATTTATTCTTGCTCCTCATCAATAATTTATGACAGCCGAAGTTATATTAAAACTATCCAAACCACTAATGAGCTTTATTTCTTTTTGTTTTTTACTTTTTAGGTTTCAACCTTAAAAATTGTCTGAAACTTAAATTTTACTCTTAATTATCCTCTAAAATCTACTTCCACTCTGTCGATGTTCTCATGGCAAGCATGATAACCTCACCAACCAGTGCCACATTTGCAAGCAAATAATGTTTTTTTCCTTTCCGATGCCATGTTGTCCCGGCTAATTCGCCCGTCTTTAAAAGTTTTTTTCTTAAATCCCAATTTTCAAAATAGGTAACACTTCCGACAGCAAAGGCCGTCCCTGTGGGACTAAGATTACATACTATGAGTCCCGCGTCTATATCCAGCCCCAGCCAACACCTTCTGTCATAATATTCCTTGAAACCGGTAATAGGTCGCTTCTGTAAAAAATTCGTTTTCAATTTTTCGTATTGGTCACGAGCAAAGTCCTCATCAATGAAAGTCAGGTAATAACAATTCAACGCCGAGTAAGAACCTTTAATAGGAGATTCTTCGTACATTCCTTCTTTATCACTTGGCAAGAATGAAGCCAACATTCCTGTGTTTTCATCCAACCAATGAAGCTTAGCTTCTTCTATCCATTTGGAAACTGTAGCATTATACTTACCCCCATATTGTTGCGAATAAATGGACAATGCAACAATGGCCACCAGCATATCCGGTACATATATGCACTCTCCCGGATAGGTCGGACAATTCAAGTTTGGACTTTCAAGGATGCGACGGTTCATTGTCTTACAAAGGGAGTGATAAAGTTCGTCATACTTATCGCCACCGCCAATATACTTGTAGCCTCCTATCATCCAAGCCAGATGACTAAGATAGGAGATATGACTTTCATTGCCGTCCAAGGTCTCCAACGGATCTTCTCCCCAACGTTCGCGATCGTATGCCCGCAACTCCGATGACATGACAATCTGTATAAGGCTATCTATACTCGCAATTGCCATCTCTTTGTCTTCACCATAAATAAGCGTTGTATTCACCAATGCCACCGACAGCATGGAACATGAATATAAGGCCCATTCTCCTTGAAACTGAGGTCCAACCACGCTTGGCATCTCACCAATGAGTTGCTGTGGATTTGTAATAACTTTCCCCATTAGATAATCCCGCCGTGCAAGAATGTCTGCCTTCTCGCTCTCAAAATCGCCATTGTGTCTTATGGCAATGCCAACCCAAATGGCTTTCACTATTATGATAACCAAACATACAAGTAAGACTTTCATTGATTTCTTTTTTTTCATAAACCCCAACACCTCTTAATTTGTTCTCTCGTGCACCGATATGCAGACACTTCCGCAAAACGAATGATATTTTCCTTATAGTTCGGAGGCAAGTAGTTATCCATATTTTTTATAATTTCGTCCGGCATTCCATAGAATGCTTCAGCGATACCGCCTGCAATGCAAGCTTGCGTATCACTATCTCCTCCTAGCGAAACAGCCAAACGAACAGCAGTTTCATAATCATTGCTTTCAAGGAATGCTATGATAGCTTCCGGAACAGACTCTTGGCAGGTTTCTTTGAAACCATATCTCGGCCTGATTTGGTTACAAGTACGATTAAGGTCGTATTGAAAGCGTTCTATTATATATCTCTTAATCTCATCCTTTTTCGCTCTATTACGAGCCATATAGATTGCCGCAGCCGCGGCTTGTGCCCCCTTGATGCCTTCTGGATGGTTGTGTGTGATGCTGGCCGATATTTCCGCCACATGTTCGGTTTCTTCCAATGTATCAAACATCCAGCCAACTGCACTGACACGCATAGCCGACCCGTTCCCAAAGCTATTGTATGGTTTTCGTTTACCATCCCCTGAAAGTGTTTCCGGCCAGAACAACCATCTCGAGAACATGTCTCCATAGCCTGCACGAATCTCTGATTCCCCATATTTTACCATTTTCTTTTCCAACACTTCATGGGAATGTGTTGGGTCGTCCATCAGCCATTCTGCCACCGCCATAGTCATCACCGAATCATCGGTGTAGCGACACTTCGGATCAAACAAGTCAAAGACAGTACTTTTAATACCCAAAAACTCAAATCGAGAACCAATGGTATCTCCTGTAATTGCTCCTAACATAATATTAGTGTATTGAATTTATAATCAAATAACTTCTAAATTTTTGCTATCATTTTTCTTCGTTTAAATCTTTGTTGACAAAACCAATTGGACGATTTTGTTCTTTTTCGGAATACCTCTCTTTGATTTTAGGATAAACATCAAATACTCTTGAAACACTTTCGTTCATGGCATTGTACGATAATTGAGCTTTTTCTAAAAATTCATTACCTCCACTTATAGCGGTAACATACGAAAACGCTATTCCCTTTTCCGTGGTAACCATTTTTATTTGCGGGTATTCTTGGTTGATATAATTCGCTAAAACAGACTTTCCTTCAAGACTTATTTTATTCCAATCGTTATCAATATTGCCATAATCAAGAATTTCAATTCTAAATGATTTTTTTCCTGTTTTCCAAAAATACGCATTATACTTTCTACCATGCATCTGATAAACCAATACACCTTCTTCCATATATAATCCCCAAAACGAAATGTACAACTTTTTAAAACGAAATGTACAACTTTTGGGATGAAATAAAAAAATGCGTTGTTTGTTTGCAACGCATTTTTTTGATATTTAAGCAGCTTTTACAATCATGATATCATCATAATTCAGGGCGATTCCTCCAACATGCATCCGGAATATCCGAGCATTATTAAAAGGATTTTCATTAAATTTATTATGAGATATCCATTCAATAAGTTCCAATACAGAGCTCCTGCTACTTGTAAAATATACGAAATTTGTTTCTTGTAAGCATTTTAATACATCAAGATAATCAGATAGTCGCCAATAATCGGCATTGTTATAAGTACTGCAGTCGGTTGAGAGGTATGGCGGGTCAACGATAAACACCACATCCGGAACAAGTTTGAAGCGTTCAAATAATTCTCTATAATCCAATGATACCACTTCCACATTTTCAAGATAGCCATCTACTATATAATCGGTTTGCCGAAGTTTATTATATAGCGTTTCTTTTCTAAATTTCTCAAAGTTGCGGGAATAATTCATGGTAAAATGCAGGTTACTTGATAATGTTATCCAATCAACGTAGCCCGATTTATGCCAACGTTCAACCTCCGCTATTACTTTAGACCGTGTCGGTTCGTCAATTCGCATTTTGTGAGGAATATTTTCCAATATCGGACGCAATGAATGTAGCATGGCATTGGTTCGGTGGACATTTTGCAGTCGTTCTTGATAATTGTCATAGTCGTTATATACCACACGGCATTCCGGACGTGCATATTTGACAATATGTGACACAAGCCCGCTTCCTCCGAATAAATCTACGAAGATACTGCCTTTTTTCTGTTGTTTGGCCATTTCTGCAATTTGCTTTGCAAATCTCCTTTTTTGTCCCTGAAATGGCAAGGGAGCGTTTGTATAAGTCTTCATTAATTATTTTTTTATTTGTTGTATAAAATGGTTTATTTTTCAAAAATTCTTTATATCTTTGCACTTCTCTTACCTTAAAATAAAAAAGACCCAAAGTGGCTTATAGGGCTAACCCCCAGCTGCCATTTTGGGCTTATTGTTATAAAAGAGGTAAGAGACTTTTGTAAAGCTGGGGGCTTTTTTTATGCCATCCCCCTTAGGCACTTTAATTACATGCGACCATTGATATAATCCGCAAAATCCTGTATGGAAACTTTAATAATGGCACCGTCTTCTCTGACTGCGAGAACATAAGTTAATGTTTCCCCTCTATTGTATTCTTGTACTTCAGAGACGTCTGCAGGAAATGCCCCAAAATCTTCCGGGGATATTTCGGATTGTATGTCAGTAAGTGATGTGGGTTTATCTGCCAAATCATCATAAGAACCAGTCTTGGCGACTTTATGCAGTACAATGGCTCCTGCTAAACTTTCGTTTTCTACCTCTTCTTGTGATGTTGAAGAAGTTGAAAGGGTGCCGACTTCTCCTGCAACGAATCTTGCCACGTTCCATGCCCCGCTGCCGACTCTTATCCTTATATAAATGTCTTCAGCGGAAATTGGGTAATGCCAACTGCTGCCATCGGCGGAAAACTGTATATCCGCACTTGCTCCGGCTGCACCTTGAAGCGAGGATGCTTTTATACGTATTTCTTCTCCTGTAGTGGAGTCATAACCTACAAGATAATCTTGTTGTCCTATACTGTTTTTTAATAGAAAATCTCTAAATCTTTTTAATAATGACATGATGTTTTTTTTTAATTTTGTGTTAATGTACTATTACCGTCGTTACTTATAAGTGTATATGAGCTGTCATTGCTCATCAGTGTGCATTCTTGATTGTCTTCCGAGGCACTTGCCGGGCAGAATTTGTTCGCAGACAAATAATCCGCCACCCGCTGCCGACCCACTTCATCAACTTCTATTTCCGTTCCTACTGTCAATTCTTCTGTAACGGAAATGTCATTGACTTGGGCGATGTCAAATACGGATTCCATGTCTCCGCTTGCCTGCAATGCCACATCCAATAGTGTCTGCCTGTCTTTTACTTGTTGCTTCATAAATATATGTCTCCTGTTATTTGCATTTTATTGGGATAAGCATGCAGTGGTGTTACAGCTGCATGTTTATAGCATACTATTTTCGCAGTATTGTCTCCATAACCTTGAACAATATATCCGGAAGCGACACATCCGTCTGCTGATACCTGTATGGGGTGACAGAAAGTGTTGCCGGTGCTTAAAACTGCTCCGATGATATCTTTTATTGTTCCGCTGATTGTTATTTCTATTTCATTCGCATCTATTTGAGCTTTGGCAATTTCCAATTCTATATGCAAGTGTTTTTGGAGCATGTTGCGAACAAAAGTATTGTTGCGAACTATTGAAAATTGTGACGGCAAGCTAAACGCGTCATTGGCAATTTTTTCTCTCGATAATCCTAAAATATCTTCCAATGTATGGTATTTCCATGTAGTGTTTTCTCCTGCGGAATAGGTTATGGTGCATTGTTCTTGGATTAAACAATCCTCATAAGTTGTTACTCCATCCGTGCCGATAATGTCTGTGCTGACATCCGTAGTTGTGAGGACAAAATCGCTTGAATGTTTGAGTAAATTGTCTCTTGCTGACCATTGTTCTGATGAACCGGCCACACCGGTTCCATTTACTTTTACTATTTTCCCGACCGCATACAACCGGTTTGGTTGCAGATACATGTACGATACAACCTGTGGCAATCCGTGTAAAATAACGGCGGTTCCTTGCGGCAAATGCAATCCGTCAAGCACGCGGCTCAACATTTGGAAATTGTCTTCTATGGCCGACAATGTCTCTTTCGTTACCGGATAAATTCCTACTCTGTTAATATTATTCAATCTGTTCATGATTACTAATTTTGGTTTATTCAAAAAATACTATTTCATATTGGGTGCCGGAAAACTTGTATCTATCTACAAGAGCGGCTATTATTTGTTTTTTGTCCGACAATGCCACCGGAACATATACATAGAACCCTCTATAACCGATGTCATTTTTGCCGATTATTCCCCAAAAACCTATTTCCTTGGGTTTATATTCTGCATTTTCCCACACTCCGTCTATTACATGATAGGGAGCGTCTGTTATATATATGCCGCTCGTTTCAAGTGTGTCGTTCAGCAATTTTTGCAACAATGGCGTTTGGGAATTGTAGGTCAATGCGGTTTCTTCTCTTTCTTTGAACGACAAAAACTGATGATAATACCGTTTTAACGGACGCACCATCACTTCTATCAAATCAACTATATTGCCCCGCAATGAATAGGGCAACATACAAACTATCAGTCTCCGAAAATTTAAATCATACTTTGACATACTGCTTATTTTTCAATAATTACTTCAAGACTTCTCAATGTCAAATACCCTGACTGCGGGGTGTAATAGGTGTCTCCCGTAATATCTTCTGCTGGATGTCCGGCATGGGTAGCTAACAGACTGTTCACCTGTGCTATCTCTATCCCTTCTACTGTCTGAAGATGGTCTATCATGGTCATGCCTACAAATTGTCCGTTGAATTCTATGCTGTTTAAATACGATTTTATCGCTGTTGCAACAGCATTTTCAACTTCTGTATCGGTTCCGAATATAAGCGGATTGTACACAATTTTCACCGACACATCCAATTCGTCCGCATTTTCATTGACGATGGTCAGTGGAATGCCTGCCGGCTTTATTCTGTTGATATACGCTTCTGCCATTGCAGCTTCTGCAGAACTCAACGGAGTAGGCGACCCGTTCCCGTCATCTTTGGCTATTTTTATTATCACCTCACGACCGCTATCCAAAGCACTCGCATATTTGACAATCTGCAGTTCTTCTATTTCCGAAGCCGTCAAACCGGTGTCGGGATATTCTGTCCCTTCTGCAAAATCTACATCACTATGGCTGTAGTCATTTTCTATATCCTGACCGTAACGAAAGGCTTTCATCTTCTTGGCATACCATCCCGCATACCCGTAGCGTTCTTTGTCCACCACCTGCTGAACATCCTTTTTGAACCAGTCAAACAGGTTCTCCATGGTCGCCATACAGGCGGCTATGGCGTATATCAAACAGGTCTCGACGCTGATTGTGCTGAAATGGCTGTCATAATAAGCCAAATGTGTGGCATCGTCGCCGTCTGCATCATATTCTTCCAATTGATAAAGATTTCTCAAGGTGGCATTGCGTACAAATGCTACCTTTATTTCTTCTGCTGTTTCTTTTATTGTTCTTGCCATATCTATTTCAATTCTATTTCTATATCGTCATCAACTACTTTTATTCTTTCTACTTCAACCTTGCAATACATTAATTGATTCTTTA
This sequence comes from Bacteroidales bacterium, assembly GCA_017618435.1. Classification (GTDB taxonomy): domain Bacteria; phylum Bacteroidota; class Bacteroidia; order Bacteroidales; family WCHB1-69; genus UBA1205. Next base: position 40,382 of record JAFZUH010000199.1, read on the forward strand.
CATTTCCCGCCCAAAAGCTATCCGGACGGCCGGCGATCATGTTTTTTGCATTCCCGCCAAGGGTCGGCTCGTGTTTGTATTCTCCTGTAAAGGCTCGTGTCAGATGTTCCGCCACCTGTGCTTTCACTTCGCCTATAACAAGGCTGCCTCCTTTTATCTGCAAATCTCCGTCTTCTACTATTATCCCTCGCATTTTTCTAATGTTTTATTTTCTCATCTTGATAATCATTGATATTAAATTTCTCTGCTTGATTAGTTGTTACTGCAGCAGTACCGGATTGTGCTACTGCAGAGCCTTCCGTGCTGACTGCATGTGTGTGATTATTGAAGGTATCTACTAAAGCATTTAATTGCTTTGTCAGGTCTTTTATATTTATCAGTCCGCCATTGTCGCCGCCGTTGATGGTGATTTTGTCGCATTGTATGTCCACACTGTCTATTTCGCTGTACAGGCTCACATAGTAATTAAAATCGTCTATCCTTGCCACCAATACAAAACTGTCTGCTTTGGGTTTTATCACCATGCCGACGCTCTCGTCCGACAGCTCGTTCAAGCGTACTCCTGCTATTTTCAAGTTATCACCTTGACGCACCACGGTACAGGTGGCTCCGTCCACCTTTTGCACTTGGGCGACAAAGCAGTTTTGAGGTATTTTCCCCATAATGGCTTTTAGCAAATTCGCACATTCTCTTTCTTTACTCATTTTATTGCGTATCCTAAGGTTATCACTTGTCTGTATCCTGATGTCCCGAACTTGTATTCCACTGCATCCACCCAAAATTTTCGTCCGTCTCTTTCTTTGCGTAGCTTGTCTTGCAGTCTGACAATATCGCCTTTTCGCACGTAAGGAACTCCGAATCCGGTGATGTTGCCTGTCATTTTGTCACAAGCATATTCATTGTATATTTTTTCCGCTGCAGCTTTCAGTTCCGTCTGGGTTTTCATGCCGGAAAAGTAAAAATGTCGCTGCTCATAGTCGCTTTTGACCGATTTGCCGCTCACATCTATTGCCTCTTGGGGAATTATACATTCCAACTTCGTGTTGTCTGTTTGTATGCTGGTGGCTTTTACAGCTATTTTCACATCATCTTTCGTGGTGTATTTCAGACTGTCGCTTATCTGATTCCTTTCGGGGTCAAAAGTCAATATTCTTCCATTGGCCAATGCCTTGTGGGTGGTGATGCCGTAAAACACGCCCTCTCTGAAAAAGCCTTTCAGCCACGGATAGGTGGATATCAATTTGTCCAATGCTTGGGCAAGTGTCTGCTGGTCTATTTTTACTTGACCGAAATTTACATCGTCCGGCAGTTCGATCCGGAGCTCCGGAACATATTTCTTCATCCATTTTTTGAAGTCAAAATGCTCAATAATTTCCGCATCCACATTGATGGACTTAAACAAACGCATCTCGTTTTCGCAATAGATGACTATTTCCTTGATGGTGTTTTCCACGCTTTTGATATAGCCTTTAAACACCATTTCCATATTGCCCATTTCCGCATAGCCGAGTTTTATGATTATGGCATCATCCACATTGACAAAGTCTGTTAAGGCTTTTCCTTGCCATTGCATCTTGCGTGGAACCTTCAAAACCGCCGTATCGGTAAGGTTTTTGCATGATGTTTTTATTAAAATATCATTGCAATAGTCAAACGTAATAGTTTTTTTACTATCTTTGCACTTAATTTCTATGTCACACTTTAAACTTAACATACTATGAAATATTTATTAGCACTCGTATTGATACCGATAGCCACTTTGTTTGCTTCCTCTAACAAACCCATTGACAAGGAAAAATGCTCTTGTGAAGGACTTCCTTTGTATGGTAACGTAAAGGTAGTTACTTGTGCTCCTACTTTTAATGTAAAAGTAGTGGATTGTGCAGAAAATATGGACATAAAAGTAGTGGATTGTTGTCCGACACAATGTGGAGAGTGGCGATTTGTGGATTGTGGAGAAGACTTTTCTATTCGTTTTGTGGATTGTGGAGAAGACTTTTCTATCCGTTTTGTGGATTGTGCTCCGGGTGTGCGATAACATTTTTACCATATTTAATCTTCTACTAAAAAATCATAATCCATATCACTCCACAATGTAATGGTATAGGGCATTACATTAAAATAGTTCATGCCGCTTTGCATAAAATCCACTTTTTTAACAACCACCTGTGTAATGTCATAAATGCCGTTTAAAAACTTGCTGCTGACATACATTTTTTTGTTAATCGCCAAAATTTGCTGCAAAAACCACAAGTCTTCGTAAGGAAATCCCTGCACACCTTCTTTTCTAATCGTGCCTTTAAGGGTGATTGTATAATCTTTGGTATAGATATATTCTTTTACGCTGCCATTTCGGTTTACTAATTCGGTTGTCTCTATTTTCTTTTCCAACACCACATCAATTTTGCAGTCGTCAAACACTACATTTACGCCGCTTTGCGGATTCACATTTTCATGCAATATCACCTCATTGATGGTTTGGCTCCTTTCGTTGAGCAACTTTTCTTCGTTGGTGGTCTCTATTACTATGTCGCTTAATGCTGTCCGGTAGAGTTTTTCCTTAATGGCACTCACCACCGCACTTTCTGCTCCTGTTCTGCTCGGTATCAATATTCTTATTGCCATTTTTTATAATTTTTCATTTCCTTTTCTCCTTTCCCACTTTTAAGGGGGTGCCCTCAGGGCGGGGGATTCACTATTCTGCTGCGTAATTTACATCATTGACTATCATTTGCAAGGCCATCGAGAGCTTCTCCATAAAGTCTCCGGCCGTCTCCGGACTGTCTTGGCTGCTTTGGAACATATTCGTGTTTTCTCCTATCAGACTGCCGATAGTAATATTAAAATTCTTGATATTCTTGCCTCCGGCACTGATGGTTTCACTTGAGGTGCTCAAGTCGTTGTTGATGGTTTTTGTGTTGTCGGTGATTCCCAAACCCAAACTTGCCTGTAAATCCTTGCTCACACCTTTCAATGTCTTGCTCTTGTCAAAACTCAAGCTCACTCCCTTCCATGCGTTGGCGGCGGCTTGGGCGTGTTTGGCCACTTCTTTTGCTCCTCCGCTTATCGCTTTTTTCCTCCGCTCTATGTCATCGCTTATTTCTTTCAGTGCCCGGTTGTTTTCTATTTCATCACCTTTGCCTAACAGCAATTTTAACTTATACCACGCCTCTTTCAATTTGTCTATGCCTATCATGATACCGTTGATCATGGTCGTGTATTTTAATTTTACGGCTTCAACAAACATAAAAAACGTTTCTTTGGCAAAGGTTACTACCGCATCCCACAAGGTGCCCCAACCTTTTATCTTCACACAAAGAAAAACAATCACACCTATCAATGCCACTATTCCGGCAATTACCAAACCTATCGGGTTCGCTGTCATCACCGCATTCAATATTGCTTGTGCTCCTGCCCAAAGTTTTGTTGCTGTTGTACATATTGTTTCCCATATCACCAGTGCTTTCACGGTTATTATAACCGCTCCAATCGCACCTAACAGTCCTAACAAAATAGGTGATAGAAAATTGATGGTATCCCCAAAATTTCGTAGTGTTGTACCAAGTCCTTCCATCCATGTAACAAGTTGCTCTAACCTTACATAAATGCGGTCAAACACAGGCAATAAGGATGTCTTTAATCTTAACCACAATTTGCCTATCCTTTCCTGCAAATCTCCTATACTATTGCTTATCTGTTTCATCGCTCCTTCTGGTGTACTGGCCAAGGCTTCGTTTACGCCGCCAACGGCTGAACTAACTACTTCAGCCAATGTAGCAGCTCGTTGTTCTTCCGTACCGAATTTGAGTATTTTTTCTTGGGCTTCATCAAATTTGTAGCCGTAACGACTCAAGGCTCCAACCTGTCCGTCCATCACTTTCCCCATCATGGTGGCTATATTTACGGCACTCTCTTGGCTGGCGTTCATACCGTATTGTTGAGCTACCATGTCGTTCATCACCGGCATCAACTTCTTCAAAGTGTCGGCTTTCGTCAGATAGGTTCCCAATTCTTGGGCTCCCGCCAACTGCACCTCATCGCCGATAACTCCCAATTTTTGTTGGGCAGATGCCAAGTCAAGTATGCTTTGCATTTCCTCCCGGCTCGCTCCCATGGTGTTCCGCATCACCTGTGCCAATTTTGTCTCCGCTTCCACCTGGGCAGTCGTCAATTGCTCGTAATTATTCAGTTTGTTCACAATTCCGCCTATGCTCCCGGCTAACGTAGTATATATCTGGTTCAAATTTATACACGCACGACCTATCCTATTAAACAAACTTTCGGTTTTTTCGGCTGTAATATTCAGCTTGTCCGTCTCTTGTTGCAAGGCAGAAATGTTTTTAACGGCATTGCCATCTATATTTATAGTGAATTTTACTGTATTATTTGACATATTTTTTGCTATTTCTCATTTTTTTTGTTTACCTTTGCAACATGAAAACTTTTCTTATCATATTACTCATCGCCATTTTGTTTGTGCCGGCTGTTTGTCTGGTCATGTTCTTGTACGCTTTTTTCTGCTATCTTACAGGAAGGCTGACTAAAGATGACTTGCAAAGAGCAGCTAAGGAATACAATCAGAAAAAAGCAGAAGAAAAACTAAAAAAGAAAATCAGAAGAAGAAAATCAGAAGAATATACTATGAACTCTTTCTATGGTCGCCCTGACGACCTTGATATTACAATTACTATCCAAAAACAAGACTAATCATTTCCTTTTCTCTCCGCTTTCTTCTTTCCTTATTTTTTCCAAGGCAGCTATTGCTATGGCCCATTCTTCGTCGTCCAATTTATCCGGATTGATGCCGAAATGGTATCGCAATTGGTAATCCACATTCACAAATCCGTTGTGTTTTACCACCTCCTTGGCACGGGCTATAACTTTTTTAGTTCTGCCTCCTTTATCTCCACCAAGTTCGCCAATTGGGCACTCACACCAAAAAATTTCTCGTCTTCTTCTTTGATGCTTTCATCTCCACCCAACCAACAGTTGGCCAACAACACTTCGTTGGCTCTAATCGGGTCTGTGGTGCCTATGCTTGCAATGGCTTTCATCGTATTGCGGTCCGGCTTGTGCAAATAGCATACGCTGTCACCGACTACTATCTGGAACACTTCTTTGTGTTTTGCTTTCCATGCTTCTATTTGTTCTTTTGTTGCTTCTCCTGTCATATCTTTTTCCTTTCTTGTTTTTAAAACTTAGTTAAAGGAGTAAGTGAAATTTCACTTACTCCATGATGATTACTTCCATTCTATGTGTGACAATATCATTTCTATTTCTGCCGTGTTGCTGGTGTCGCCTTCGCTTATTTCCACGCCGTCTGTCTTGAACTGACAGTTACGCAAGCGGTGCGTTACTATCTTTTGACCGTTCACAGGCAAAAATTGAACGATAATATCAAAGGGTGCTATATCTTGCAGTCTTCCGGTGGTGCTGCTGTCTCTCAATGCTTCTATTTCACTGCGAAGCAGGGTCATCGATGCACTGCATTCTATTTTCCCGTAGCCTCTCGCAACAGGACGCTGGCCAAGTCCGTAGATGTTTTCCATCGTCTGGCTGTCACTATAGCTTATTTTGGTGATGCCCACTACCGGAACTCCGCCTATGTTTACTTGCAAATTAGCCCAGCTGTGTGCCACTCCGTTTATTTCAGGTATTGTTCTTAATCCGTTCATCTTACTGCCTCCTATAATTTAGTTGTATAACCTATTTTTATCAGAACATGTCTCATCACGCCAACAGGAACTTGTTTTATCACAATTTCCACTTCAGAGGTGGAAAGAACATTTTGTTCCGGGTCTATTTCCACTTTAAAGCCGCTCAGTTCTCCGGCCTTTTCCATGTCTTCCAAGGCTTTGTTGGCTGTTGTCTCCAAAAAGGCAACTGTATCCGATGCCAATTGGCCGCTTGTGGCATCCACCCGCAGCGGACTGTTCAAATACGGCAATAAATTGGCTCGAACTCCACGGCATGCCTTGTCAATAGTACGAACATTTTCTATATACGCATAGTCGCTCGTAGCCTCATCCAAGGTAAAACTGTCGTTGAAGTAATTGTCGGCATTGCCTACATGGGTGCGGACAAACAGATAGCGGTTGTCGTTTATCTTTTCCAGATTGGCAACTGTGGTGTCTTTTATCAATTCACCGGTTACCAATCCCGGACTGGCCAATCCTAACGGAAATTTTCCTACCCATGCTATGCTTTCATGAACTCCTGCTTTGCTAATGGTTCCCATACAGGCTCCTATACATCCGTAATAGGCGTAATGACCTAAACTTTGCACCAATTCGCTGTCCAAATCCAATCCTACCAACAAACTCACATTGCAGCGTCCTGCCAATACAGAATTGGTGTTGCCTGTCAATGTCGTAAATGTAAATCCGCTTACATCGGCAGTCGTTACCGACATAGTCGTACTGCCTGTTGGTGCCGTTACCGTTACCGTTTTACCGGTTACCGTTACCACCACGCTCATCGGTTGGTGGGCTGCCTCCATCGCAGTGCACGCACTTTGATATTCGGCAAGTACGGAAACCGTACTTCCTCCTGAAGTGTAGCTCAGTGATGGCGTAAACACTCCGCATTGGCGGATGCTGCCACCGGCATAGTTCTGCATCGCTTGCAGGTCTCCGCCGTTCACTTGGCTGCTGGCTGCAAACTTCACTCCCAAATACAAGGTGCCGCCGGCATGTTGGCGGAAAAATTCCTTCACATGATATACCAAAGCATTCACTGCAGCTATCTTTTTAAACTCTGCAACTTCACTGCTTGCCGTATAAGCAGATTTCAACATCGATAGCTCCTGTGCTTTCAATCCCAAATCTTCCAATTCTTCTACATATCTCAGTTTGAAAACATACAAATCATTGCTTCCGTCTGTATCTTCCAACTTGTCGAATTGTAGTGCATTGTTTGAATTGATTAAGTCTGCTTCTGCCAATTCCGGCAAATACATCACCAAGCCGCTAATGGGGTCTTCGCTGGCTGCAGTTCTGCCCATACCGCCGTTTTGCTTGCTAAATCTTATGTCATTCATCTTTCCCATCGTTATTGTTTTTTGTTGTTTTATTATTGTGCTTTATCGCTTTATCCATGGTATTAAAACACATGCCGTCAGGTGTTTTCCATTTGCCGTTTTTCAATACTATGGCATCTTCCGTTGTTTGCTTTTTGCTTCTTCCCATTTTAAAAATTATTTAAAATTTATTTCAACGCTATTGAAACACTGTCCACTTCTAAGTGGTAGGTTTTTTCCTGAGGCATGGTGATGGTGCCTTTGTTGTAGCGGCCATATATGGTGTTTTTGCTCTTGTCGGTTACATAGAGTTGCACATCCATCACCGTCATTCGCCTGTTCAGCAAGCTGTCTATCACCATGTGCTGCTCTTTCACATGATTTTGCAAGCTTCTCACATGCTTATGTTGCAAGCCCACTGCCGTGATCAATATTCCTATGGCACACAAGGCAGCTGCCCGTAATGCCCATTTCATCCATATTTTCATAGGCTGTCTTCGTGTTTGCGTTTTAACTCTACATTCACAGGGCATTCTTGTGCCATCGGACAGGTAGGTATCTTTTCCACCGCTTTCCGGAATCGCTGAACCTCTCTTCGCAATGAGTTCATCTCCTTTTTCAGTGGTTCCACCACATATTCCATCACTATTTTGCTGGCTTTTTCTTCATTTTCCAACTCTTTGCCCCTTATATCGGCCTGCATTTGCTCCTTCGTCTGTCTTAATTTCAACAAACTTATCAGCAATCCGCTGCCAAATACTACATTCAATATCACGCTAATCAATTCCAATACGTTCATAGCTTTATCTTGTTTTGTAGGTTAAATCCTGCTTTCACTTGCTCCATGTCGGCATCAACTCCGTTTTCCGACCGGCTCATGGCAGCAACTATTTTTATATAGTCGCTGCCGCTTCGCTCAGTCAGTGTCCGGTACCTGTCAACGCCACTACGCCTTTCCACATGGGATATGTAATTGGCGGTATTGTTCCCATCATTGGCAGGTGCCCAACTTCTTATTATCCTATCTACAGTGTTTTTTCCTTGTTGTAGGTAAGTGTAGAGAATTACGAATGCCGCCCTGTATCCGTACGCCATACTTACAAATTGCTTGAATGCTGAATCCGTTGATTCCTTTTCACCTTGAAACTTATCTTTGCTCTTGCGGATATTCAAGGGATTGTTGTTTCGTAATCCTCTGCTTACCATCTTTCTTCTATTTTAATTATGATGCGTGATATTCCTGGATTAAACCCAACACACCTTTGCCATCAGCTCTGCGAGCTCGGCCGCCTAATCTTTGCAAGAAGGAATAAATATCTCCGTAATAGGTCGGGTCGCCTTCGTTGGTGTACATTACCGTGTTGCCCAATGCTCTCGCCACACAGCTCTTGTGCCAGAATATGCCGTAGCAACAATCAGTTGTTCCGGCTGCCTTGCTGCCGTTTTCTATGTTGATATAATCCTCTACGCTATAAGTTAAGTCGGTGCCGCCTGTCCATTTGAAATATTGCGTTCCGATTACTTGGCTCAAAGTGCTGTTAGATGCCATCAAGGTAGTGCTGCGTTCCAATATGGTAAATCCTTCCAATGCTCGCAGTCTGCCGGTTACATTGTCATATACTGCTCCTAATACATCGTTGGAAGCATTGCGTACTTCAGAACACAATTGCTCATACATCTCCGAATTTAAGATAACGTATCTGTCAGCTTTTGGTAAATTCCATTTGTTGAATATCACTTTGGCTTTGGCAAAGTCGGCTATTGATACGCCGGTTCTAAGGTTGCTGCCATGAATGGTATTGTTGGCATGTTTAGTAGCACTTGCTTTGATAAAATAGGTGGGTCGCCAGTTGTATAGCATCGCTTCTGCCACCACTTCGTGCAAGTTGGCCATGTCTTCATACATACAGCTTTCCATCTTGTCGTAACTGAGTTCTACTTTGTCGGCATTGGGGATAAATCTCGGGTCGGTAGTAAATTCGTCCAAGGCGTAGGTAATGTCTATATCTCTTCTGCGAGTAACACTTGCCGGCAACGATGTTCTGTTTCTTTGCACACCGCTGGCAGCTCCTGCCTGTGGAATGTGTACCACTGTGCCGCCTATCACATATTGTGATTCATCCACCGATTCCAACAAAAATTCGTTGTTTTTAAACAAATTACCGATAATGTAATCTGTCCATATCTCCGGTGTAACCGCCATACCGAAACTTCCTGCCGGTATTTTCACAAAATTGGAGGCGACAAAAGTAGCCGCTCCTACTACGGGAGTAAATATTGCTCCCATCATGGCAGCAAACAATGCCGCCGTCAAAATTCTTAAAATAAAACTTCTTTTCATCTCTTTTTTGTTATTTGTTAATTGTTTTTTAATTGCAAAGTATCCATGCACTGCCGTCCCATACCACTATTTTGGCAACGGTGGTGGAAGCTGTACCGGCAATGGTGCCTACTGTTGTGCTGGCATCTTTTTTCACAGTAACATTTCTGGCGGTGCCGTCACTGGTTGATTTCACCACCACCTTGGCTCCTGCTCCCAAGTTGTCACCCGGGGTGAGTGTTAATGTGGCTGCTGCACTCAAACTGCCTAAATCCACTATCGTGGTGTCTCTTTCCACCTTCACTTCCGCTGCATTGCTCGACAAGGTCGGCGTTGTTTTTTCTACTGTCGGAAACATTACTTCCGTTTTTTTGCCGGCATCTCCTTCTATTTCCGGTGCCTTAAAATTGTAACTTGCGTTGTTTTCTTTGTTTATCCACATAATTTCTTAATTTTTAGGGTCGAAACCGAACTTCGCTTTGAAAAGTTCTGCGTATCTCTCCGGATTACTATTTTTTAAATTTTCCAATCTGCCGCTGCGGTGATATTCGTCAAAGCCCCAATTTTCTTCACCTTTTGGCAATTTCTCCTCTTGTGCAAGACCGGCCTTTACTCTCGGTACGGCTGCTAACTTGTTCAACACTTTTTCTGTGTTTTCATAGTCCTGCTCTGCCAACTTGGTATAGGTTGCTCTGTCGTCTTCGCCTATACGTTTGTCTGCTATGGCAGCATCTATCAAGTTTTTAACCTTGCTTTTCTCCATCGCTTCTATTTTCGCGGAGAGTTCTTCGTTTTTCTTTTGCTCTGCCTGCAAGGAATTTTGCAGAGTCTGTTCCTTCTCGCTCAACGCTTTAACACGTGACAATACCTCTTGCTCGGAGGAATTGGCCATGTTCAAAATGCCAGCGACTTTCTTTAATACTTCGTCCATTTGTTTGTTATTATTTAAATTAATGATTTGATTATTATAATAATTGTAGGCACTACGGCTGTCCGTAATGTTTTTCAATTCCTTTATACTTTTGTTTCGCTCTATTATCTCATCGCACAAGCCCATCGCCTTCGCTTCTTTCGCACTCAGCCAATGGTCCAAACCGTCAAAAAACTCCTTGCGGACTTCTTCCTCACTCTTACCCATACGTTCCGACAGCATCTCTATCAACGTCCCTTCAAATCCGTCCATCATTTCCGCTGCAGCACGTGTCTCATCGCTGTTGCCATACGTATAGCCGCTCACCCTGTGATACATGAATTTCGCATGCTTGGCCGCCTTTACTTTGTGCTTCGGATTCGATAGCAATACCGCCATCATGCTCGCTGCTATTCCGTCAACTATCCATTCCACTTCTATATCCGTACGGTCTAAATAGTTATATAAGGCATTGCCTTGACTCACTTCACCCCCGTCGCTGTTAACGTAAAAGGTGATAGCAGTGGCTCCTTCCTTCCTCTTGCCCTCTATGTCTGCTATCAACACATTGGTGTCTATATCCATATACCTGCCAATGATGCCGTACAAATAGTATTCACATTTTTCTTTTGCCATTTTTTCCTTTCCTCAATTTTCGGCAAAGATAGCAGCCTTTTTTCCTTTATTTTTATAATGTATATGCTTGCAATATAATTATATATACCGTATTTTCATTTAATAAAAATAGATGTAATTCCTTCTACTTTTGCACCGGAATTTCTCCCGTACGGACGATGTGTACATCGTCCCCTTACAAAGGAGCGGGAAAATTCCTGTACCGACGATGTGTACTTCGTCCCCTTGTAAAGACGCACAATCGTGCGTCTCATCAATAAAACAATAAAACTTAACATTATGACAAACCTAACCATTGAACAAAAAAAAGATTACGCCAAACAACTCTTTCTCAACGATCCCGGAATTACGCAAGCCGAAATCGCTGAAAAAGTTGGCGTCTCCAAAGTAACCATCTGCAAATGGGTCAAAGACGGCAAATGGCAGGAATTGCAAGCTTCTTTATTGATAGGCAAGGAGGAACAACTCGCTCGCCTTTACAAACAGTTGCGACTCCTCAACGATGCCATCGAAAACAAACAAGACCAAAAATTCGCCACCTCTAAAGAAGCCGATGCCATTCTAAAACTTACCGTCGCCATCAAAAATCTCGAAACCGAAACCAATATCGCAGAAAAAATGGCTACAGGCAAAGAATTTCTTGCTTTCGTAAGAAAAACATCCGGCTTCGAGCTTAGCAAAGATGTCGCCAAATTGTTCAACGCTTATATCAAATCTTGTTTATAATGGCCAAGCTCAGAAAACCTACCGACAAGCAGCTCCTTCAAGACTGGGAAGCTTACTACAATCAGTTTATTGCCGATGTGGAAGTTGACTCTTCCGAAACCGAATTCCAGAAGCAGCAACGCATCACCCGCTTGGAAGCATCTCCCGAAGACTGGTTCAAATACTATTTCCCCAAATATTGCACGGCCGAACCGGCTTCATTTCATATCTCCGCCACCAAACGCCTCCTCGCTCATCCCCGTTGGTACGAAGTCCGGGCGTGGAGTAGAGAGTTGGCAAAATCCGCCCGCTCCATGTTCGAAGTCTTGTATCTTGCCTTAACCGGAAAAGTATGCAATTTCCTCCTCGTCTCCAACTCCTTCGACAATGCCTGCAGACTGCTCTTGCCTTTTATGATGCAGTTGGAAAAAAATCTCCGCATTATCAACGACTACGGCGAACAGCAAACCATCGGCCACTGGGAAGCTAATGAATTTATTGCCAAATGCGGTTGCTCATTCCGGGCATTGGGAGCAGGGCAGTCGCCCCGTGGTACCCGCAACGAAGCCAAACGCCCTGATTTCATTCTCATTGACGATATCGATACCGACGAGGAATGCCGAAATCCTGACCGTATCAAGCAAAAATGGGACTGGATAGAACAAGCCTTAATTCCGACAATATCAGTATCAGGTGACGCCCGCATATTGTTCAATGGCAACATTATCGCCAAAGACTGTTGCATCGCCCGTGCCGGTAAAGTCGCCGACAAGTTCGACATTGTCAACATCCGCGACAAACACGGCAAGAGCTCTTGGAGCAAAAACACCGAAGAGGATATCGACTTTATCCTTTCCAAAATCTCCACCCGTGCCGCTCAACAGGAATACTTCAATAATCCTCTCTCCGAAGGTGACGTCTTCAAAGAACTCACCTTCGCCAAAATACCCAACTTAAACCGCTTCAAACACATTATCGTCTATGGTGACCCTTCTCCCTCCAACTCCAAAAACAAAGCCGGCTCCATGAAAGCCATTGCCGCTATTGGTGTTTTGGACGGTATTTACTATGTCATTGCCTGCCGCGTAGATAGAGCCACCAACGCAGAATTTGTCGATTGGTTCTACCTCATCAACCAACAACTCGGCAGCACCTCTGCTCAAATCTACAACTTTATTGAAAACAACAAACTACAAGACCCCTTTTATCAACAGGTATTTATTCCTTTGTTTGTTGCCAAAGCCAAAGAAAAAGGCTATTATCTCAATATTGTTCCCGATACAAGAATTAAGCCCGACAAATTCAGCCGTATTGAAGGCAACCTCGAACCCCTCAACCGCAATGGAAGACTCCTCTTCAACGAAGCTGAACACAGCAATCCTCACATGCAGCGGCTTGAGGAACAATTCCTCCTCATCACCCCGCAACTAAAAGCTCCTGCCGACGGCGTAGATGCTGTCGAAGGTGCCGTCTTTATCGCAACTCAAAAATTAAGACAAACTTCCGCCGAACAGCTGCTCATCGGCAACAGACCTAAAAACAAACGTAGAGTATAAATGTAAAGACGCACAATGGTGCGTCTCCAAATAAAACAAACAACAAATTAAAATAAACAAAAATGATTAAAGTATGGAAACGATTTTTCAGGTACATGCAGGTACGAAACGCCATCCGTCATGCCGACAGGATGAAAAAATTAACAGGAAAACAACACTTTGTTATACAAGTATTCAACAAAATAAGGGTGTACGACCGCTCTCACATCAATTGGCTCATCGCCAAGAAGGTGCTGCACCCTCGTCTCAAAAACCATTACGAACTTACTAAAATTTGTATCTATTACACTCGGTAAGGACGATGTCACATCGTCCCCTTGTAAAGACGCACAATCCTGCGTCTCATCAATAAAACAATAAAGTAATAAAACATTAATATTATGGCATATCTTACTATTCAAGACCTCCATCGAGGCATACATCGTGAAGTGCTTTCCGTTATCTCCCGCTCCGAGGACAACGCCCTCCATGCCATTGCGGAAGCTCAAGCGGAAGTAGAATCCTATCTCACCGCCCGCTACGATATCCGTTCCGAATGGAACCGATCCGGCGATGACAGATGTACCATGGTCGTTAAACTCGTCCGCGACATCGCCATCTACAATTGCTACAATATCTCCAATCCTGTCAATATGCCCGAATCCCGTCGCGACGCCTACAAGGATGCTATCTCCTTCCTTAAAGAGGTGCAAGCCGAAAGAGCTTCTATTGACGGACTGACTCGAAAAACCGGAACTACCGGAACTTCTTCCTATGTTTCTTTCGGTGGCAATATCAAACGTAAAAATCAATTTTAATCCCGGTGCCTGAGCCTGCCGAAGGCACCTCTGTACCGACGATGTGTACATCGTCCCCTTGTAAAGACGAACAATCGTGCGTCTCATCAATAAAACAATAAAACATTAACATTATGGCAATAAAACATTCTAAACCTAAAAAACCGGACAATGTAATCGTCCACAACATCAACATCATCAATCCTCCCCACAATACGCAGGATATTCAAATGTGGAAACAGGCTATTCGTGCCTTTGAAAATATCAACAATCCCTCACGTATGCTCTTGTACGACCTCTATGATGACATCCTCTTAGACGGTCAAATTGAAGCTACTTGGGGCAAACGGCAGGATGCCGTCCTCAACCAGGAACTCATCTTCGTCCGCGATGGGGTAGAAGACGAACAAATAGGACGTCTGCTCAATTCTCCCGACATGCGGGTCATTGTCAAAGAGCTGCACAACGCCATCGCTTGGGGTTATACCCTCATTCAGATTAACAACATCTATTTTGATGAGACTGAAGAAGTGTATAAAATAGATTTCGACCTCATCCCGCGTAAGCACGTTCATCCGGAAGACGGCTTTGAATGTATCAGCCGCCAGCAATCCATGGCTACCAAAGACTGGATGTATATGGAGCAGCCTTTGGCCAACTATATGCTTTGGGCAGGTGAGCCTTACGACAAAGGCCTTTTCGCCAAGGCCGCTCAATATGTCATCTACAAACGCGGAGGCTTCGGCGACTGGAGCCAGTTCGCCGAAATGTTCGGCATGCCATTCCGTGAACTCATCTACGACGACTACGATGAAGCCACCCGGGCAAAACTCGAACAAGGTCTCCAAGAATGGGGAGCTGCCTGTTATTCCTTGCACCCTCGTAGCACAGAATTAAAAATACACCCCACCGGCGGTTCCACCGGCTCCAACGAAGTTTATGACAAACTCATTGCCGCCTGCGACGCTTCCATCTCCAAAACCATCCTCGGCAACACCCTCACCACCGAACAAGGCGAAAACGGTGCAAGAAGCCTCGGAGAAGTCCACAAAGAGGTGGAAGATGCCAAGACCGCCAGCGACAAGCAGTTTATTCTCGCTATCCTCAACACCAAGTTCAGAGCCATACTCAAACATTTCGGCTTTAATATCTCCGGTGGCGATATCTGGTACCGCTCACAAGGTAAAGATTGGACAGAACTCCAAACCAAATGGAATGTCATCAACTCCATCTCCGACAAACTTCCTGTTGATGACGACTATATCTACGAGGAATTTGACATACCAAAACCCGACAACTATGAGCAATTGAAACAGGAATTGAAAATGCAACATTCTTTCAACCCCTTTGAAAGCTCTTTGCAAAACCCTTTAAACAAGGAAAAACCTAATACCGGAGAAGCTACCAATTGGCTCAACAGGATAAAAAGTTTTTTTTTCTAAGGACAGGCAATAGCCTGTCCGTCCGAAACGAATTGGCACAATTAGACACCCTCTATTTTCAAAACAGTTCCTTGACTGTCTTGGATACTTTGCGGACCTTTCCCGTTCTCTACAACCTTTCTAAAAAGGAACTCTATCAGAAAATTCTTTCCGATATTGCTAACGGCAATACAGGAACCGTACATCCGGATGCCTATAAAGCCTATGCCCAGAATTTCCGGCATGCTGTCAACGGTGTTTTCTCTGATAATGAAAAATATGCCTACTTGCAAGCACAATTCAATGCCAACGTCTCTCGGTTCGCCGCCTATAAAGCTTATTGGCTTACCGAACAGCTCAAGCAATACCACCAAGAAAGTCCCGACAACTTTGACAATATCGGCAAAGCTATTATCAATACTTTCAACCGCTATCAGGCTGCTGAATACAATACCGCTGTCGCCCGGACAAGAACCGCCAAACAATGGACAGATTTCACTTCCGACCCGACAGCAAACATGCTCTATCCTAACTTGAAATGGCTGCCATCTCGCTCGGCCAACCGCAGAGAGGAACATATCCCTTTTTACGGCTTGGTACTTCCTAAAACCGATGAATTTTGGCAGCACAACCAGCCCGGTAACCTATGGAACTGTAAATGCGACTGGGAGGAAACCGACGAACAACCTTCCTCTTATATTCCAAAAGACATCTATGCAAAAGGTTTGGAAGGTAACCCCGCCCAAACAGGACAGATTTTTACCGACAAGGCAAGCTATATCAATAGAGCCGGAAAGAAAGTGGAATCTTACGCTTTAAAAATAACAAGAAAAGATAACCTTGACTGGGCTAAAAATCATATAAAAGGGAAAATTGTTAAAAATAATCAATCCAATTTACCTATAAATATTTCCACAAGAGGAATAAAGGAATATCTTAACCAACCTTTTGATGAATATTATGTAAAGAATGAATTGATAAGGCAAATTCCGAACATTTTAGAAAATGCAAAATACTTGAAACAGACTGTTCATGAAGGTAAAAAGTCTGAAATTTTTGAAATCAAATTCAAAAACAAAATATGGTATGTAATTGCTAATTGGCAAAAAGATGGCAAATTGTATTTTTATAGTATTACTGATAGTGAGAAAGTTACAACATAAAAAAATTGCCCGTTTCTCGCACGTGGAACTACAGTCCACGCGGTTGAAAAGAGCAATTATTTCACCTGCAAAAGTACAACAAATTTTTTAAATAAAAACAAAAAAGACAAAAAAAAATGAAAAACAGAAATATTAAAGGGAAATGTAAGCAATGTCGCTACTATAATATCAACCACTGCATGCTGTCAATGCAATGCAACGGCCAATACTTTTTAAAAAGTACGGACGATGTGCACATCGTCCCAACACACCACAATGTACGGACACGCCATGGTACGTCCCACAATACTAAAAATAAATAACCACCCATGAAACCGGAAGAATTTAACAAACACTTAAAAGCTCTTGAAAGCGATTTTAAAGAACTATTTCTCAAAACCGCTCCCACCATTGCCGGCAAAACCGCCGTCTCGTATTTTAAAAAGAATTTCCAAAACGAAGCTTGGGGTAGAAGCAAATGGAAAGAGGTGCAGCGGAGAACTCCCGGCACCAAGGCTTATAAATATGCCGGCAGACATCATCCGGCTCGCACTACAAGAAAAATCCTTACAGGCGATACCGGAGACCTTGGCCGGTCTATTGAGATAAAAGAAATTTCCAAACAAACTGCTGTTGTCTGGACTTCCACTGCAGCCTTTGGCTCTAAAGAACCTTACGGTCGTGTCCACAACGAAGGGCTCCGTGCCGGAAGAGGTAAAGGTTTCATCATGCCCAAACGACAGTTTATGGGCGAAAGCAACGAACTCAATCAACTTATCATTAAAGAATTAGAACGTAAACTAAACCAACTTTTAAAATGAAGATATTTTTTAAATCAGATTTTGAACTCATCGAGCACTTTCTCGATGCTAACGGAGACCCTCTCGATATTTCCGAGCTGAACATCTCCCTTTGTTACCAAACCGACAAGTTTTCCTCCTATCACGCTCATTTCTATCAAGGAGCAGGAGAAAAATGTTACATTGACCCCGAAGACCATTCAAAACTCCATGTAACTTTTGCCGGACACGGTCTCGGCCCTGGCGTGCTTACCCGTACCATCACTTTCGCTGTCGCCAACGACCATTTTCCCGACGACACCCAAAACATCCGCACCAAAGAGCTTACTTCCGTTGAACTTGTCAATCTCGGCGGTAACGCATCTCCTTATTCTTCTGTTGAAAACACGGCTCCGCTCGTGCTCTTCAACCACGCTAACGCCACCCATCGCGATGACCCCGACCAGCATCCCATCTCTGCCATCTCCGGTCTGCAGTCCGCTCTCGACAATGCAGGGCGTATCACCCTTACTGACTTCCTCTACAATCCGGCTGCTTCCGGTATCGATGCAGACGAATGCTCCTTCATTGGCCGCAATACCCGTTCTGCTCTCACTTCCGACAGCTCTTGGAACATCAAAACTCTTGCCTACAAAAACGGGCAATTCGCCATCAGGGAATTCTCCGGTGTAGCTTGGAACAACAGATATCAATTATTAATCCCCGCCAATGAATAACCCCTACAGACACACAATCGTGCCTCTAATCAATAAAATAATAAAACATTAACAACTAAATAAACATAACAATGACACAGATTTTAATCAATTACACAAAAGACGAAAATAGCGAACAAATGGCTATCATGACAACCGACCAAGACGGAAAAACGCATTCCGCTGTCATACGCAATCAAGAAGCCGCCTCATTGGCAGAAAGTATCTTATCAATCTTAAACTCCAACAACAATGAAACGGTATAAAGCTATAGCATCCGGTGCATGGTCCGATTTGACCACATGGCAAGACGACGGAAACGGCAGCTTTCAGGCAAGCACCGTTCTTCCATCCTCTGCTGATGAAGTGTATTGCAATGGATTCGTGATAGATGTAGTAAGTGGTACCTATCAAGTTGCCTTGATAAGCAACGGCGAATCCTCCAACCAAGACAACGAGCCTGTCAATGTTGGAGGCTATTTGAGAATGGCAAACGATAGCAACAAAGCCTGCTATTTTATTGCCGATTGCTATAACTATTCTACCTGTTTATTACAAGCCGCTATGGCAAGCAGTCGTTCACATATTATATCTATAACCGGCAATTGCTACAACTATTCCGGCATTTTTATCACAACATCTAGCGGTTATAATAATCGAAACTGCACGCTAACCATCACCGGCAACGTAGTTTCGCAAGGCTCGTGTCTTTTGGATATATCCGGAACGGGCACCGTGAAGACAGATTCCGGTGTAACCATCAATGGCAATGTAAATGCAAATAGTAGTGCCTTTTACGCTTCAACCGGAAATTCCGGACATCTTGCCATAAATGGTAACGTGGTAAAAAATGGAGGCACTTTCGGCACTACCAACAATGGTAATATCAACGGGTCTCTACATCTAACTGCAAACAGTACGCAATCGATTGAAGTTAACAATGGGGAAATCATCAATGCCTTCTGGCTCTCCGCCGGATATACCGGCAATGTTACCAAATATCGTATCATATTGGACAATCAAGAGTGGTTTCTGCCGAGTGATATCACCAATGGACTTCCGCAGGCAAGCGATGTAAGACAGGGAACTACTTTTGGTCTCAACAATGTCTTTACCGGAACGCTTGACTTGCCGCAACCTGCCAACGTCGTAAAAGATGTCAGCTATGACAACAATACCAAAACCGGCACTTATGCTGTCAGCATCAGTCCGC